>NZ_JBFAJA010000027.1:0-122489 GCF_040654975.1 Dactylosporangium sp. NPDC050588
GCTCGGGCTGCTGCCCGGCGCCGGCCGTCCGTGGTCGCGCGTCAGAAGCTGATGAGGGCTTTGAGGACCTCGCGGTCGTCCATGGCGCGGTAGGCGTCCGGCACGTCGTCGAGTGTGACGGTCCGGTCGAAGACCTTGCCCGGGTTGACGCTGCCGTCGAGGATGCCCGGCAGGAGCTCGTCGATGTAGGCGCGGACGGGCGCGGGGCCGCCGTTGAGGGTGATGTTGCGGCCGAAGAGGCTGGCGAACCCGATCGGTGCCTCCTCGTACTGGGGGACGCCGACCCGGCTGATGGTTCCGCCGGCGCGGACGATGCCGATGGCCTGGTCGTAGGCGGGGCGGTGCCCGACCGCTTCGAGGACTTTCGCGGCGCCGCCGTCGGTGAGGTCGCGGACGAGGGCGATGCCTTCCTCGCCGCGTTCGGCGACGACGTCGGTGGCGCCGAACTCCCGGCCCAGGTCGGTGCGGACCTTGTGCCGGCCCATCAGGATGATGTGCTCGGCGCCCAGCTGCTTCGCCGACAGCACAGCGAGGAGTCCGACGGCGCCGTCGCCGATGACCGCGACCGTGTCGCCCGCGGTGACGTTGGCGCGTTTGGCGGCGTGGTAGCCGGTGCCGTACACGTCGGCCAGGGTCAGCAGCGACGGCAGCAGCGCCGAATCGGCCCCGACGGGCAGTGTGACGAGGGTGCCGTCGGCCAGCGGTACGCGGACGAGTTCGGCCTGGGCGGCGCTGAAGAACCCGCCGTGCACGCAGGCGGTCTGCACGCCGGCGCGGCAGAACTCGCAGGTGTTGTCCTGGTAGGAGAACGAGGCGACGACCAGGTCGCCATGCTTGACGGTGGTCACGTCGGCGCCGGTCTGCTCGACGATGCCGAGGAACTCGTGGCCCATCTGCTGGCCGTGGTCCTGGGTGGGCATGTCGTGGTAGGGGTGCAGGTCGCTGCCGCAGACGCAGGCGCGCACGATGCGCACGACCGCGTCGGTCGGTGCCTGGATGGTGGGGTCGTGGATGGTTTCGACGCGGACGTCGCCGGCGCCGTACATGAGTGCTGCACGCATATCAGATCAGGACTTTCTCGAGCGTTTCGTTGGCCCGGTCGGCCGCTGCCCGGCCGACTCGGTCCTGCAGGGTCGCGACCAGGTCGCGGAGGTCGGTTTCGGTGAGCCCGGTGTTGCGGGCGATGCCCAGGTGCGACTGCAGCTGTGACTCGACGCCGTCGAGGCTGGCCAGGGCGGCGACGGTGGCGATCTCCCGGCTAGGCCAGTCGAGGTTGTCGCGGCCGAAGATGTCGCCGAACAGGTGGGCCTTGAGGAACTCGTCGATGGCCGGGGCGAAATCGAACAGGGCGCCAGTCACCGGCGTGCCGGTGAGGCGAGTCTGGTGCTCGGCGCCGAGCTCGGAGCTGCTGCCGGCGGGCAGTGGGCTGGGTTCGGCGCCGGGCGGGTCGTCGATGCCGTCGGCCTGCCGCTGCTGCAGGACGGCCATGAACGTGCCGAGCGCGTTGAGGCTGCGGGGGAAGCCGGCGTACGCGTACAGCTGGACCAGGATTTCCTTGATCTCGCTGATCGTCAGACCGGCGTCGAGCCCGCCGGTGAGGGCCTGACGGAGCTGCGGCAGATCCCCGGTTGCGGTGAACGCGGCAATGGGCACGATCGCCTGCCGCCGTGGGGTCAGGCTCATCGCTGGTTCGCCTGCGCGTACTGCTCGTCCGGGACGGGCTCGAGCCAGGTGGTCGGGTCGCCGCCGTCGGGCTTCGCCTCCAGCATCGCCAGGTGGCTCATAAACGTCTCGGCGGCGGCACCGTGCCAGTGCTCCTCGCCGGGCGGGCACACGACGGTCTCACCGGCGTGGATACGCAGCACCGTCCCGTCGCGGGTGCCGACCAAACCGACGCCCTCGGTGACGTGCAGCGTCTGGCCGACGGCGTGGGCATGCCAGTTGGTCCGGGCGCCCGGGGTGAACCGGACCAGCGCCACGGTCATCCGCGACGGGCCGCTGCCGGTGTAGATCGGGGTCATGTAGACGTCGCCGGTGAACGCCTCCGCGGGTGTCTTCACGGTGGGACGGACAGGTAGCAGTTCCATGATGGTGCTCCTTGAACAGGTCAGCGCACGAGCGCCGGGACTGGCGCCTCGGCGGTGGTGCGGGTGCGGGTGAGCAGGACGATGATGGCTCCGGCCAGGGAGAACGCGGCGGTGAGCAGGACGGCGGTGTTCCAGCCGTGCAGCAGCGTGGCCGGGTCACTCCCGCCGCCGCGGCCGACGCCTTGGGTTACGGTGATGGAGACGAGGGCGAGGCCGATCGCGGAGCCGATGTAGCGGGCGGTGTTGTTCGCGCCGCTGCCCATCGCCGCCCGGTCGGCCGGGACGCTGGAGACGGCCTGCCGGCCGAGGGCGGCGTTGAGGACCCCGTTGGCCGCGCCCGCGAGCAGCAGCCCAGGCAGCAGGCGAACGAGCGCGGAGCTGGGGTGCAGCCCGAGCAGCGCCAGCTGGCCGGCCGCGCAGCCGACCAGGCCGGCAACCAGCTGGATGCGTGAACTGACCCGTCCGGACAACCACCGGGCGCTCAACGGGGTGAGCGCGCTCAGCCCGGACCAGGCCAGCATCGCCGACACCCCGGCCAGCGCCGACCCGCCGAGCCCCTGCTCGACGAGGATCGGAGTGTACGAGGTGATCGACAGGACCCCGGCCCCGGTGGCGAGGGCGGCGATCAGCGCCCCGGTGAAGTCCGGGCGGCGCAACAGCACCAGGTCCAGCATCGGATGCCGGCTGCGATGCTCGGCCACGACGAACCCGGCGATCAGGGCGGCACCGAGCACCAGCAGCACGAGGGTGCCCGGCCGGGTCCAGCCGCTGCGGCCCTCGACCAGGCCGGCCAGCAGCGCCGACACACCCAGCCCGAGCAGCACCGTACCCAGCGCGTCCACGGGTCGTGGACGGGCCGACCGCGACTCGGCCAACGCGACCCGGCCACCAGCCGCCAACGCGACGGCCAGCAGGGCCACCGCGACATACGCGAGCCGCCACCCTGCTACGGCCTGCAGGCCGAGGGCCAGGAACGGACCGATCGCCACGCCGGCACCGAGCGCGGCGCCCCAGATCCCCGTGGCGCGGGCCCGCGGCCCACCGTCCGGGTACGCATTGCCGATCAGGCCGAGGCTGCAGGCAACGATCGCCGCGCCGCCCAGCCCCTGCACCACCCGGGCCAGCACCAGCAGCCACACATCGGGGGCGGCCGCGCCAAGCAGCGACCCGACGGCCAGGACGGCGGCGCCGAGCAGGAACGTCCGCCGCCGGCCGTAGTCGTCGCCGAGCGCGCCGCTGGAAAGCAGTCCCGCCGCACAGCCCACGCTCATCCCGCTCAGAATCCACGCCTGGCCACCGGGCCCGGCGTGCACACCGGCCGCGGTGGCCGGCAGGGTCGCCAGCGGCGTGGTGAACGCGACCAGCACCAGCAGCGTGCCCGCCGCCGCAACCGCCAGGGTCCGGGCCGCCGCCGGCCGGTCTGCGGATGGTGCCGCCATGACGACGCCTGCCTTTCAGGGTGTTGACCAGCTGCTTGGTGAGCCGGTCAGGAGCCTTACGTTCTCCATGGAACCGGCTCGGGCGCGCGGGTGGGAGGGTTTGCCGTAGCAGGTAATGACAGAACCCCTATGCCGCCGGTGGAGCGTCGTACCGTGGCTGACATGGACAACCAGGGCGACGTGCGCGAGTTTCTGGCCACCCGGCGGGCCAGGATCACCCCGGAACAGGCCGGCCTGCCCACCTTCGGCGGCACCCGCCGCGTCGCCGGGCTGCGCCGCGCCGAGGTCGCGCTGCTCGCCGGGGTCAGCCCCGACTACTACACCCGCCTGGAACGCGGCAATCTCTCCGGCGTCTCCGACAGCGTCCTGGACGCCATCGCCCGTGCCCTGCAACTCGACGAAGCCGAACGCTCCCACCTTTACGACCTGGCCCGCGCCGCCAACACCAGCCCACGCACCCGGCAACGGCGACCGGCCAGACAGCAGATCAGACCCGGCGTCCAAAGCCTGCTCGACGCCATGACCGACGCCCCCGCCTTCGTCCGCAACGGCCGGCTCGACATCCTCGCCATCAACCCCCTCGGGCGGGCCCTCTACGCGCCCGCGTTCGCTACGGGCGCATCGACGGTCAACCTTGCCCGGTTCTGCTTCCTCGACCCCGCCGCCGAAACCTTCTACCCCGACTGGGACAACGCCGCCGACACCACCGTCAACCTGCTGCGCACCGAAGCCGGCCGCGACCCCTACAACAAAGCCCTCAGCGACCTCGTCGGCGAGCTCGCCACCCGCAGCGACGACTTCCGCACCCGCTGGGCCGCCCACAACGTCCGCCTGCACCACACCGGCGTCAAACACTTCCAGCATCCCATCGTCGGCCGCCTCGACCTCGCCTTCGAAGCCATGCCACTACCCGCCGACCCCGGCCTCACCCTCACCGCATACAGCGCCCAAACCGGCACCGCCGCCCACGACACCCTGCGCCTGCTGGCCAGCTGGGCCGCCACCACACCATCGAACGCTCCGGCTGACCAGTAGGCGCACCCGAACACCCTCCCCGCCCCTGCGGCAGAAAGGCTGTCGTCATGACCTGGGACACCGCAACCGCCCGACAACTCGCCGACACCCACGAGATCGAGGTCGTGGTGCCCGCACCGGGCCGACCGGACGCGCGCACGCCGATCTGGATCGTTGCAGTCGACGACGACCTCTACGTACGGTCCTGGAAGGGCGACGCAGGCATCTGGTACCGGAGAGCTCGCCAGCACGGCACCGGCTCGATCATCGCCGCCGGGCATCGGCAGAACGTCCGATTCATTGCGGTCGACGAGGCGGGTATCAACGCACGGATCGACCAGGCGTACCGGTACAAATACGGCAGCTCCTCCTACACGACGGCGATGACCGGGCCACCCGTCAACACAACCACCATGCGTCTCGACCCTGCATGAAGCACGTCACGCGCCAAACAGCCCGCAGCGTCTGCGGCACCAACAGCCACCGCCGTATCTGGCGCTGCCGAGCGATGGAGGACAGCAGCCCGCGCTGGTCCAGGCGTTCGTGGATCGCGGTGGTCATCACCGAGTCGTTGACGGTCGCGTCGGTCGTCATCACGTTGGTGTTGAGATTCGGCCGCTCGTCAGCGGTCGGGTCTGGATCGTTGCAGGTTTCGCTGAAATGGACCTTGTAGCCGTGCCAGCAGGTCTGCAGCTGACCGCAGCAGATGCCGCCGGGCAGGTGGAGTGAGAGCCTGCCCGGCGGCATCGACGAGGTGCGTTATCCCCTGTATGTGACGGTCTTGCCGCAGTAGCTTGGCGGCAGGGTGTGCACCGGATCGCGGCATACCTGGACCGTTAGGGCAGTCAGGACTGAGCCGGTGCTGCCGCCGAGGGTGAACTGGAATTGCTTGACGCCGTTGTCGACCGTCACCGTCTTGTAGCCGACGACGGCGCTGCCGCTGTACGCGGTGAAGATTGCTGTGCTGGAGTAGTCGTCGGGGGCGCAGCTCGGTGTGGTGCTGCTGGGGGTTGGCCGGTCGACGACCTGGCCGCTGACTTGGACCGCGATGGGCGCGACGGGCCCAGGCGTCTGCCAGAGGAGGGTTCCTTTGGTGATCCCGTGGGGGCAGGTGTCGAAGTAGGGATTGGTGGAGTCGGCGGAGAAGGGCTGGGGTGGTGCGATATCGGCGTGGGCAGGCGCCGCCCACAGAGTGAGCGCCGCCAGCATGGCGGTGGTGGCGGCTAGTGCGCCGCGGATGCTTCTCATTGCCGTCCTTATCTCCGGGGGTGACCGTGCGGGCACGGTTGAAGGAAGCGACGCATGGGAATGTATCAAATCCGCTCGTGGGTCACGAGGAACGATTTGGCGGAGCCTGCGCTCATCCGCATGGTCTTACCCTGCACCTGATCTTGCACTGTCCGGACCTATGTTGCGGACCGGCGCCGTGTCGTGCCCGACACGGCGGGCTCGGGCAGCTTGGTCGGCGGGACGTCCGTCAAGCGAACCTCGAATACGCAAGGTGGGTCTGAACAACCAGGGCTCCGACCGTACGGACTCACGTTGCGAACCGGTGGTCAACGCGTCGCGTGTGCAAGGTTCAGCCGGAACGGACAGCTACGGGTCGGCTGCGCCGGCACCAGTGGGTGGCGACGACAGGCTTGGACGTCATCAGCCGCTAGGGCAACGGGCCGATCACCGACATGATCGATGACGTCCTGGGCATCGGCGGCAACCTCAGCGCGTGGAGCGACGGGCGGCACGAGCAGGCCCGCCGCAACATCGCCCTCTACAAGCGGATCCGCGCGACCGTGCAGCGTGGCGCGCAGTACCGCATCGGCGATCCGCCCGGCGCCGGCCTCACCGCGATCCAGTACGTGCTCGGCGACGAGACCGTCGTCTTCGTCTATCGCCCGCGCGCCGAGGTCGCGCCCGGCCCCACCGCCCTCCGCCTCGCCGGCCTCGACCCGGACGCCACCTACACCGATCCGGACACCGGGACCGCCGCCTCGGGCCGGGCCCTGATGTCCGCCGGCCTGCCGGTGGGCGGCCGACTGCCCGCCGGCGACTGGGCCAGCGCCGTGATCCGCCTCAACCGCGCCGGCTGACGCCGGACAGGAACTCGGCGACTACGGCGGCCATCTCCTCCGGCCGCTGCAATTGCCGGCGTGATGCAAGACGCCGCACAACATTCGCCGGCGGCAACTGGGGCCAGGAGGGCAAGCTGACGTACGGCCTGCAGAAGCTGACGCCCAACGGCGCGAGCGTGTTCGACATCAAGGCCATGCGGGCGATCGCCGACGGGTTCGAGCTCGAGTACACCCAGCCCGTCTCCGCCGCCACCTGTGCGGCTCGTAAATTCGGTTCGGTGGCTGTGACGTGCGGATTTGTCCGTGGCTCAGCGGCCGGTAGCTGGGATGATCCAGGGCGTGGCAGCCTCGCTGATGTACCTGCTCCTACGTCATCTCCTGCAGATGCTGACCCAGCTCGCCCGGGACGGCGGCGCGAAGGACGTCGAGCTGCTCCTGTTGCGGCATCAGGTGGCGGTGCTGCGCCGGCAGATGCACCGCCCCGACCTGCAGCCCGCGGATCGGGTGGTGTTGGCGGCGTTGTCCCGGCTACTGCCCCGGCCACAATGGGCGGCGTTCTTCGTCACCCCGGCGACACTGCTGCGCTGGCACCGGCAGTTGATCGCCCGGCACTGGACCCACCCACACGCGCGCCCCGGCCGGCCACCGGTCGACGGGATCACCGCGCACCCGACCGGTGTCTGAGTCACGCAACAGGCCCGGAACCTGCTGATGAGCCTCGATCAGCGGGCCCACGGGTTCCGGTTCCTGCTCCGCGACCGCGACACCAAGGTCACGGCCGCCCTCGATACGGTCTTCACCGCCGCGGGTATCGACGTGCTCCGAACACCGCCACAAGCCCCGAGGGCGAACGCCTACGCGGAGCGCTGGGTCGGCACCGTCCGACGCGAGTGCACCGACCGAATCCTCATCGCCGGCGAGCGACACCTGAGCAGCGTGCTGACCCGAGCACACCGCGCACTGCAACAGCCACCGGCCACCTCGATCACTCGGACAACGACCACCCAGCCCACCACCGCAGGTCATCGACCTCAACGCCGATCGAGTCCGACGACGCCCGATGCTGGGCGGATTGATCAACGAATACTCGCGGGCGGCGTAGCCGAACCCGATTCATGAGCCCAACAGGTGACCTGCGACATCGACCGGAGGACGCGCGTCCAGCAACTTCGGCATGACGATCGCCTCCCCACCAGCATCCCACCCAAGGGCACCAGCGATCTACACCCCCAAAGAGGAACTGAGCATTAGCAGGGCGCATACGTGCGCCGCGGCTGGCGCGGCGGCTCAACCCGCCAGGACCCCCGAGCGACGCCCGCGCCAGACCTGGTCAACCGGAACTTCACCGCCACCGCGCCGAACCGACTGAGGGTCGCCGACGCCACCCGCATCCAAATGCGGCGAGGGCGTGTTCCGGCCCGCCGGGGTCCGTGACGCGTTCTCCAACCGCATTGTCGGATGGAAGGCCGGCGACCGCTGCGACACTCATCTGATCCTCGGCGCCCTCGAGTACAGCATCTGGACCCGCGACGTGCGCGACCAACAGCTGACTCATCACTCCGACAGAGGCTCGTACCTGCCGGGCGTGACGTTGTTCGGAACGATCTCCGTCTGGTCTTCGGTAGTGGCGGCGGCCGCCAGCGCCTGGCCGCCGTCGGCGGTGGCGGTGGCGGTATCGGCCATCCAGGCCTGCGGCCGGCGCTTGCGCCCGGACGCATGCGTGTAGGCGGCATCGACTTGGCGGTTGAAGACGTACACGCCGGACAGGTCCAACCGGTGCAGCGCGAACAGGAACTCCCGCGCGATGACCAATGCCGTTCACGTTGTCCGCCCCGCCCCGCTCAGCTCGTCTCGGAGCTCAAGCCGATGTCCGGCCCGGAGCATCCGGACACCGTGCGTGGCGGGCGAACCTTCGCGCTCGCCCGCCAGGCGGACCGCGGCCCGGCGACCGGCGATGACGGCATCACCGAACGGCTCACGGCACGCTCGACTCTCGGTTGCCCATGGGCTTCGACAAGCCAGTGCCGTCCGCGAACATGACCAGCATGTCGTGTCCGCCGGGCGGCCAAGGTCCTCGTCCACGCGCCTGACGCCCGAGCGGATCGTCAGTTCGTATTCTCGATCTCGAAAGGTTGTCTGCAGCCGTTGCCGGGATGGGAAGTGGGACATGGGCCGCCTCAGTGGTAGCCGTGATGTCGTGCTTGCCGCTGGCGCGCTGGTTGTGATGCTGGCAGTCATTGTGGTGGTGGCGCAGCTCAGTATTGATCGTCAGCCGCGAGAGCCCGATCCTGGGCTGACCCCCTACAAGGTTGTTGTGAAGTTGTCTCGTACCGCATAGGCGCCGCGGCAGACGCCGGGGTCTCGATATTCGCAAAGGACCAGCATGACGGCGGACCAGGTGGGCAATCCGGTCGAGCAGGCGTAGGCCCGGGTCGAGGCGTGGTTGCGTGTGCACGGTCCCCGAACGCTCGCGGCGTTGCAGCCGCCGGCAACAGACCCTGACATCGTGCAGGTTGAGGATGTCCTCGGTACCTCCCTGCCGGATCAGGTGGAAGCTTGGTGGCGAACGGCGTCAGCGACTTGAGACCCGGCCCAGGTGGCTTTCTCATCCCTGAACGTTGGACGCCGTACTCGACACGGGCGTCGTTGGCGGCCTGGCGTGCGCGAATCTCAGCCCAATGGCGTGTCTGGCCAGAGGCGGAGCACGCCTTCTACGCCGCCCAGATCGATCGACTGCGGCACACTCCGGCGGGCACCCCGACATCGATGTGGCTTTGGCTGCCGGAGTGGCCTCCGTTTGCCGGCGACGGCCCGGATCTGTTTGTGGACTGCAGGCCGGGGCCGTTGCGCGGCTGCGTGATGGTCGACTACGAGACCGAAGGCCAGCACGGTCCGCTCTGGCCAAACGTGGCGGCGATGTTCGAGGAAGTCGCCGATCGTCTCGAGGGCGCCGCTGCGGAGGGACTCGACGACGATCCTGAGATCGGCCGGTGGATTCTGCCCCGGTAACGAATCCGCTGGGGACGGCCGTCGGTGCGTGGCCGGATGTTCTGCGCGATGTAGCGCAGCTCGTCGGCGACCTGTGGTGTGTTGTAGATGTCCACCCCGTACAACTCGCCCTGCGGCGCCGGTCGACCGCCGGTACCGACGCGGGCCGAGGTCGTGGGTGCCGAGGCCGCTGTGTTCTCGCGCGGCCGGGGACTGCCGGTGCAGGCGGTCAGAAACCCCGCGCCGAGTACGGTGGCGGACCGCAAGAGGTGGCGTCTGGTCATCTCGGCCATTCAGGTCACCGCTTCGTACGTTGCTCGCCGATCGTCCGGGTACCAGTCGTCAGAAGCGCTTGTAGGTGACGCGCCAGCCTTCGGCCGGGTCCGTCGGCGTCAGGACCAGCCGGTCGCCGGAGACCTTGAAGACGCGGGTCAGACGCTGTCCGATGAGGTTGCGCACCGCTGACGACTCGACGGTCACGACGAACGTGCCGGCAGTCTTGTTCACGGCGACAGTGCCGTAGAAGGCCTCGTATCCGTTGATCGTGTACGGGGTGTCAGGAGCGCTCGTGTCGGGGTTCATGGCCTGCACCGACATGGTGCCGGAGGTGGTGAAGATGATCTGGCCGGAGTACGGCACGGGTCGCAGGTTGCCCGGGGTGCCGACCTCCAGCGACGTCATGCGCCATCCACCTACCAGCGGCGACGTGCCACGGTGGGCGTCGCTGGGCTGGGCGAAGGAGAACGTGGCCGCCAGCAGCGCCACCGCGAGGACGAGAGGCAGCACCAGCGTACGAGCAGTGATGTTGAATTTCGTTGTCATCGTTCGTGGATTCCTTGTCTTCTGACGATGAGGTGGGGGCAGCGGTCAGGCTTGCGGCCGGTGGATCAGCGGATCGCCCCGGCGGCAGTGCCGCGTGCTGGTAACAAGCAAAGCGTGTCGACCCACGGGCGGGGAGTTTCTGATGATGGGTGTACCGGCAGGGCACCCCTGACTGCCGCATCGAATCGGAATCGGTCATGAAGGCGCCCGGTACCGGCCTCAAGCTTGATAGTCCGCCACGCATGCGGCTCTGGTTGCCTGCCGGCCGCACGGCGGCGGCGAGAAGCAAGGCCGCTGGCGTACGCGCAAGACTTGGCTCGCCGCGTTTCGTCGCAAGCAGCTTCGACCCGTTTCTCGACGGTGCGAGTGGCGGCGACCCGAGCGATATCGCTTTTACCCATGAAGGCTTCAGCGCCGGGGTCGACTTCCTCGGCGCGCGGTGTGGAAGAAGATCCGAGCTACCGCTGCGATGCGGCGGAAGTGCTCTCGTTCGTGGCCGCCCAGGATGCGAGCAGCGTGAGGGCCTGGGCGGTCGGTGAGCTCGGTTCGGCAGCGTAGATCGTCATACCGGCGCCGTCCTCGGCCCGCAGGTCCATCGTCTCGTAGGCCAGTTCGAGGTCGCCGACGACCTGGTGGTGGAAGGTCTTGGTGCCGGTGCCGTGGGTACGCACGTTGTGGGCGCCCCAGCGGCGGCGGAAGTCGTCGCTGCGGGTGGACAGTTCACCGACCAGGTCGTGCAGGCCTTTGTCGTGCGGGTCCTTGCCGGCGGCGGTGCGCAGGTTCGCCACCAGCATGTCGGCGGCGAGGTTCCAGTCGGGGTAGAAGCGGTGGGCGGTGCTGTCGAGGAAAGTGAACCGGCCGAAGTTGGGCACGCCGTGCGCGCTGGCGTAGGCGTCGCTGTACATGGCCCGGCCGAGCAGGTTCGCGGCGAGCAGGTCCTGCCGGTTGTTGGTCACGATCGCGGGAGCGGTGATTGCGTCGAGGGTCCATTGCAGGCTGGGCCGTACGGTCCACTGCTTGGGTCGACGTTTGGGCCGCACCAAAGCGCTGGTGCCGCTGGCCTCCTGTGCCAGGCGCATCAGGTGCGCGCGCTCTGCGTCGTCGAGTTGCAGGGCCCGGGCGATCGCCTCGAGCACTCCGGCGGAGACGCCGGCCAGCGCGCCGCGTTCCAGCTTCGCGTAGTACTCGACGCTCATGCCGGCCAGCGCGGCGACCTCACTGCGCCGTAGCCCGGGCACACGACGCTGCCCGCCGGCCGGCAGGCCCGCCTGCTCGGGGGTGATCTTCGCCCGGCGGGTGGTGAGGAAGTCGTGTACCTCGGCTCGGTTGTTCATGTCTTCGACGGTACGACCCGGACCGCTGACCTGGGATGTACTGCTGGTACACCCATCATCGATGACTTCTTCCCACCGCCCGCCCCGTGTGTGCTGGAGGTATGACTGCAGCTCTCGCCGAACAGCCGCCCTTGGATCAGGTACGGCGTCAGGCTCGGCTCACCACCGCCTTGATCGCTACAGTGATCTTCTTGACCGGGATCGCGCCGCTGGCGACCGACATGTACGTGCCGGCGTTCCCGAGTGTCGCGGGTGACCTGTCGGCGACGGCGACGCAGGTGCAGCTCACGCTGACCACGTTCTTCGTCGGGATGGCGCTGGGGCAGCTGATCGGCGGGCCGGTCTCCGACCAGTACGGCCGGCGCCGGCTGCTGCTGGCCGCGGTGATCGTGATGACCCTGGCGTCCGTGGTATGCGCCTTGACGCCGTCGATCGGTGTCATGATGGCCGCCCGGTTCGTCCAGGGCTTCGCCGGCGGCTGGGCGATGGTGATCGGCCGGGCAGTGATCGTCGACCTGGCGCGCGGTGCCCGGCTGGTGCGGGTCCTCAACGTGATCGCCGGGGTGGGCGGGATCGCGCCGATCGCAGGTCCGCTGCTTGGCGCGGTCATTCTGCAGCTTTCGGGCTGGCGGATGTCGTTCTGGGCGGTGGCGGCCCTGGGCGTGGCGATGGTGGTGGCGGTGCTGGTCGCGGTACCCGAGTCGCTGCCGCCGCAGCGGCGGCACGGCGGCGGTCTGCGCGCGTTCGCGGTCGCCGGCCGTCAGGTCCTCGCCCGGCGCCGCTACGTCGGGTATGTGTTGGTCAGCGGATCCGGGATGGGTGCGATCTTCGCGTACGTCGCGACGTCGGCGTTCGTCTTGCAGTCGATGAACGGTCTGTCGCCGGTCGCGTACTCGGTCGACTTCGCCGCCAACGCCGCTGGCATGACCCTCGCCGCGCTGGTCGCCGCCCGCCTCGCCGGCCGGGTCGCCACCCGCAAGGTCATCCTGGCCGGACAGGCCGCCGCGCTGGGCGCCGGGGTAGCGATGCTGGTCGGCGCGCTGTGGCTAGGCACGCCGCTGCCGCTGGTGATCGTCTGCTTCTTCGTGCTGATGACCGCGCAGGGGCTGATCGGCCCCAACGGCGGCGCGCTGGCGTCGGCGGAGGTGCCCGAGCATCCGGGCACCGGCTCGGCGATGCTCGGCTTCGTCACGTGGGTGGCCGCAGGCGTCATCGCACCGATCGCCGGCCTCGGTGGGCAGGACACCGCCGTACCGATGGCGCTCTTGATGATCGCCTGCACGGTGCTGTCCGTGGCCGGGCTGGTGCTGGCCCGGCCTGCCAAAGCCGCGTCAGTCTGAGAGTCGCCCTACTGCGCGGTGTATCCGCCGTCCACGGGCAGAGCGACGCCGACGACGAAGCTGGCGCCGGGGCTGCACAGCCAGAGCACGGTGGAGGCGATCTCGTCGGCCCGACCGAACCGGCCGATGGGCTGGTTCGCGAGCGCCGCGGCGGTGTCGAGTTCACCGTTGGCGATCATGGCGGTGACCATGGGGGTCTCGAACGTGCCGGGGCAGATGGCGTTGATCCGGATCCCTCGTGGCGCGTACTCCAGGGCCGCGCTGCTGGTCAGCCCGAGGACGCCGTGCTTGGACGCGTGGTAGGCGGCGCGTCCGGGCAGCCCGACCAGGCCGCCGAGGGAGGAGCAGTTGACGATGGCGCCGCTGCCCTGCTCGCGCATCTGCCGCAGCTCGTGCTTCATGCAGGCCCAGACGCCGCGCAGGTTGACGGCGTTGACGCGGTCGAAGGTGTCGGCGGGCTCGTCGGCGGCGTCGGACGGTGGCGCCTGGATGCCGGCGTTGTTGAAAGCCATGTCGAGTCGGCCGTAAGCCGCAACGGTCCGGTCGATCAGGGCGGCGACCTGCGGCTCGTCGGCCACGTCGCACTGCACACCGAGGGCTTCATGCCCACTCGCCCGTAACTCTGCGGTGGCGGCCTGCACGTCTTGCTCGTTGATGTCGGCCAGGACGACTGCGGCTCCGGCGTGGGCGAACGCCTGCGCGCTGGCCAGTCCCATGCCGGAGCCGGCACCGGTGACCAGGGCGACCTGGCCGGTGAAGTCGAAGGTGGGGTTCATGATGTCTCCCGGAGTGGTCAGGCGGGTTCGACGGTCGCGGTGACGGCGCCGTCCATGGCGGCGATGCGGCTCGCGGCGTCACCGTCGAGGCGGCCGATGACCACGATGCCGGGGAAGTACGACTGGTCGCCGTAGTAGAGGACGAAGTCGTTGCCGGGCGCGTAGTAGCCGACAGCGCCGACATCGGGATCCGCACCCTCCGGCTGGCCGTCCAGCGACAGCGGCGACGGCAATGGGCCGGTCTTCTCCACCGCGCCGTGGTCGGTCATGTCGATGGTCAGCGGCAGCTGGGCGAGCAGGTCACGGCCGGCGGCGCTGTCGAAGATCGTGGCCTGCATGCGCTTACCGTTGATGGTGATCTGGATCTTCATCTGCTCTCCCGAGGGTGCGGCGGTGTCACTCGGCGCTGCCGTGGCAGGACTGGTAGCGCTGGGCGTCGTCGTAGACGTCGGGTCGCCGGTGGCGCCGGCCTGGCCGTTGCCGCCGCAGGCGGCGAGGGTCAGGCCGGCGACCGCCGACAGTGCCACGCGGACGGTGGTGCGTGCGGTGAACATGGTGTCTCCCGGTCAGAGGGTGAGCAGGACCTTGGTGGCGGTGCGCTGGTCCATGGCCTGGTAGCCCTCGGCGGCCCGCTCGAGCGGCAGGGTGAGGTCGAAGACCTTGCCCGGGTCGATCGTGCGGTCCCAGATCAGCTGGATCAGCTCGGGCAGGAACCGCCGGACCGGTGCCGGACCGCCGTGCAGGTGCACACCCGACATGAACAGTTCGTCGCCGGGGATGGCGACATCGTGTGACACCCCCACGAAGCCGACGTGACCGCCGGGGCGGGCGGAGCCGATGGCCTGCATCATGGCCTCCTGGGTGCCGACCGCCTCGATCACGCTGTGCGCGCCCAGTCCGCCGGTCAGCTCCTTGATCGCCGCGACGCCGGCGTCGCCGCGTCCGGTGACGATGTCGGTGGCGCCGAACTCCCGCGCCAGGGCCTGCCGGTCGGCGTGGCGGCTGAACGCGACGATGCGCTCCGCGCCAAGCTGCCGGGCGGCCAGGACGCCGAGCAGACCGACCGCGCCGTCCCCGACGACCGCGACCGTCTTGCCGGGCCCGGCCTCGGCGGCGACGGCCGCGAACCAGCCGGTACCGAGCACGTCAGAGGCCGCCATCAGCGACGGGATCAGCTCCGGGCCGGGCTGCCCGGGGGCGGCGACCAGGGTGCCGTCGGCGAGGGGGATGCGGGCCAGGTCCGCCTGGGTGCCGATGGTGCCCATCAGGACGCGGTGCACGCAGTACGCCTGGTAACCGGCTTGGCAGATGTCGCACGTGTTGTCGGACGCCCAGAAGGAGCCGACGACGAAATCACCGACCTTCACGGTTCGCACCTCGGACCCGACCGCCTCCACGACACCGGCGTACTCGTGACCCATCACCTGGTGATCCACCGGCTCGGCGCCGCGGTACGGCCACAGGTCACTGCCGCAGATACAGGTTGCGGCCAGCCGGATGATCGCGTCGGTCGGCTCGACGATCGTGGGATCCGGGCGCTGTTCCACCCGTACATCCCCGGGCTTGTACATGACAACCTGACGCATGGTGGTGTGCTCCGTTCACTGGACAGGGGCCTACGGCATCCAGTCAACGTCCCCACCGGAAGACGAAGAAGTCCTTGATGATGGGTGTACCGACAGGGAATCCCTGATCGCTGTCGCGCGGCCTAGGCTCGTTGCATAGACGACCGGTCGGAAGCACGCGACTTCCTGACCAGGCGCGGAGTTCGGCGCACGCCTCAGCGATTCAGCTGAGCCACCCCTCCGGGTCGCCCCCGCACCGGAGCCGAGCCGGACATGCTCGTGCGGATCGCCCGGCACGTTCATGCCGCACCGGTCACCAGCCGGGCCGCAACAACGAAGTCTCCACCAACTCGGTGCGGGCTGTGTCTTGCCCGCCAATCGACATGTGAGGTCGACTGTCATGCAACGTCGCAAAGCGCTCGGACTGATCGCCGCCACCGGCGCCGCCGCCACCCTCCCCGCTGTACCCGCCTTCGGCGCGGACAAGGGCCAAAGCGCAGGCATCACCGGATCGGGCAAGCCCTCGGCCAAGGGCGGCTACACCTTCACCCAGGACAAGAACGTCAAACGCACGTCGGTACGGTTCAAGAATCGCTACGGCTTCACGGTCGCCGGTGACCTCTACGTGCCGAAGAACGCCCGCGGCAAGCTGCCGGCCCTGGTGCTCAGCGGCCCGTTCGGCGCCGTCACGGAACAGTCCTCCGGGCTGTACGCCAACGAGTTCGCCCGCTGCGGCTACGTCACCCTCGCCTTCGACCCGTCCTTCACCGGCGAGAGCGGCGGCACGCCCCGCGACGTGGCCTCCCCCGACATCTACACCGAGGACTTCAGCGCCGCCGTCGACTTCCTCGGCCTGCAGAGAAACGTCGACCGCGAACGGATCGGCGCGCAGGCCGTCTGCGGCCTCAGCGGCATGGCACTCACCGCCGCGGCCGCCGACAGCCGGATCAAGGCAGTCGCCACCGCCTCGATGTACGACATGTCACGCAGCATGTCCCGCGGCCACCAGGACTTCTACACCCGTGAGCAGCGCCAGAAGGTCGTGGACCACCTCAGCCGCCAGCGGTGGATCGACGCCGAGAACGGCACCTACGCCCGGCTCTCCCACGAGGTCCCGTTCGACGAGGCCGGCAACGTCGCCCCCACCAACCGCATCCTGCCCCAGACTCTCCCGGCCGACGCCGACCCGGTCACGACCGCGTTCTTCGACTACTACCGCACCGAACGCGGCTACCACCCGCGCTCGATCAACTCCAACACCGCCTGGACCGCGACCACACCGATGTCGTTCTTCGGCTTCCCGCTGATGGCTAACATCGACCTGCTGGCACCCCGCAAAGCGCTGCTCGTGGCCGGCGCCGACGCCCACTCCCTCTACTACTCCCAGGACGTGGCGGCGCAGGTGCCCGGCACCGTCGATCTGCTGATCGTCCCCGGCGCGGACCACGTCGACCTGTACGACCGCAAGGACCTCATCCCCTTCGACAAGCTCGACGAGTTCTTCACCAAGAACCTCGCCTAACGGTGAATCCCCCGGGCAGGCCGGTACCGCCACCGGCCTGTCCGGGAAGCCCGACCGGCAGAAGTGGCTTCTCACAGTCCCTATCGGTTGACGGCCGCTTTGAGAAGTTCGCTGAGGTGTAGCTACGGCTTCCGGCTGAGCGCGGCCGCCGGCGAACTCGCCGCTTCGGCCACCGAATCGAATACCCCGGCGTGGATCCTGTACCGTGCCAAAACTGTGTTCAGGCTGTGAGCTGGGGAGTTGTTGGGTGGATCAAGCGGCCCGGTGATACTCGTTGATCACGCCGCTCAGGACGCGGCGTCGCCGGATCGGCTTGTCGATCGCGATGACCACGCCGGGGTCGTGGTCGGGTGGATGCTGATCCAGGCTCTGGTGTGGCCGGTGCCGGTCGAAGTGGTCCTCGTAGTCGCGTACCACCGTGCGGGCGTGCTGTTCGTTATAGATCAGGACCCGGTCGATGCACTCCGCTCTGACGCTGCGCACGAAGCGTTCCGCGAACGCGTTCGCCCGGGGTGTGCGTGGAGGGGTCTTCACCACGTCGATGCCTTCGGCGGCGAACACGGCGTCGAAGGCCGCGGTGTACTTGGCGTCGCGGTCGCGGATCAGAAACCGGAACCGTGTCGTGCATTCGCCGAGGTCTATCACCAGGTTGCGGGTCTGCTGGGTTGTCCAGGCGGCGGTCGGGTGGGCGGTGACGCCGAGGATGTGTACCCGTCGGGTCGTGATCTCCATGACGAACAGCACGTACAGGCGTCGCAGCGTGATGGTGTCGATGTGGAAGAAGTCGGTGGCCAGCAGCCCGGTCGCCTGCGCGCGCAGGAACGTTCGCCAACTGGTGTCGATCTCGCGTGGGGCAGGGCCGGTTCTCGATCGGGCGAGGATGCGGCGGATGGTGCCGGCGCCGATGCGGTGGCCGAGGCCGACGAGTTCGCCTTGGATGCGCCGGTGTCCCCAGCCGGGGTTCTCCCTGGCTAGCCGCAGGACCAGGTCACGGATGTCGTCGCTGATCGGTGGTCGTCCGGGCTGGTTCGGGTAGGTCCAGTGCTGGCGGACCAGTCGGCGGTGCCAGGCCAGCAGGGTGGCCGGGGTGACGATCCGATGCTTCCATAGTCCCGCGGTAGAGCGCGGACCAGCGCGGACAGCACCGCTCGCTCCGGCCACGACAGCCGCGGCCGACCGACCTGGCGGCGCAGCACCGCCACCTCGTGGCGCAGCACCAGCAACTCGGCGACCAGCGCGGACTCGCTCCGCGTGACCTGCGGCAACCAACCGAACACCCGCACCGCACTCAGGTAGAGCAGCCGAACAAACACGCCCGCCATTCTCCGCCCTGACAGCGAATCAGCAGCTCAAACCCTGTACGACGAGTTTTGGCACCGTACACGGCCAGCGTGGTGTCCTACGGTGGAGTCTCGGCCGGCACCCGCTCGGCGATCGCGCTGCAGACCTCTGCGTACGCGCTGAACCTCATCATGCTCCGCGAGGCGGTCAATATCCCATTCGTCCGTACGTTGCTCCGCGAGGACGAGATCGACGCGACGGATGCCATGACCGCCGCCGCCACGGCGATGCTCGACGAACTCGGCAAGGTCGCGACCGCGCTCAGACCGCTGCACGCCTAATGGGATTGCAGTCCCCGCAATACGACAGAGTATGGATGCCCCGAGATCGCCGGGTCAGCGGGTGCGGACTGCTTGGATACCAGGCGGACATCGCAAGCCAGTCCAAGCTGCGTCACGTTACGCCCAAAGGGGGGCCAGACGCAGGGTGTCAGATACATCGCGGCGCAACGGCGGAAGGTCGTGCGCAAGATCGTGGTCGCCTCAGTCGGTGTCCGCGGTCTCGCGCAGGGCCGCAAGAACACGGGTCAGCACCTGCGTCATTGTGCGCATCTCGCTCCGTGTGATGTGGTCGAGGACCAGTGCGCGGACCCGGGCGAGGTGGCCTGGGTAAGCGGCCTCCAGCAAAGCGAGGCCTTCGGGGGTGAGGGCAGCGAGCGCGCTGCGCCCGTCCTGTTCGGACTTGCGGCGGGTCACCAGCGACCGGCGTATGAGTTCGTCGATGACGCGGCTGACCCTGCTGCGGGACAGCGCGGCCGCCTCAGCGAGTTCGCCCATGCGCAGCTCGCCGTCCGGCGCCTCGGACAGTGCGACGAGGACGGAGTAGTCCGTCATACCGACCTTGGCCTCCCGGTCGAACTGCTCGTCGAGCACGCGAGGGAGTCGCACGAGCACTTCGACGAAGGATCGCCAGAGGATCTCTTCGTCGCGGTCCAGTCCGGGCACGGGGGTCGTCATCGCAGCAGCGTACCGGCGGAATTGCGCCCGGCCGCAACTTCAGGGCGCCTCGATCAGTCCTGGACCGGCCTGGATCTCAAGGTCGCCCGGCGCGACATCATGGCCATGGTCGCACACCAGCCGCGCATGGACGGGCGCTTCGCAGTCCCGGTGGACCGATCGCAGCGGCGGCCCGACCAGGTCGGCCGCCCAGGTGTCACCCCAGTCCCGCAGCGCGGTGATGATCGGTAGCAAGGACCGGCCCTTCGCGGTCAGCCGGTACTCGTACCGCGTGCGCTGCCCGGGCTCCTGGTACGGCACGCGTTCCAGGAGCCCGTCTGCGGTCAACTCCTTGAGCCGGGCGGCCACCGCCGGCTCGCCGACCCCTACCCTGCGCGCGAAGTCGTCGAACCGCCGGGCGCCGAAGAACGCCTCACGGAGCACGAGGATGGCCGAGCGGGTTCCAATGATTTCGAACGTCCGTGCGATCGAGCAGTTCTCCATCGACCAGCCGTCCCGGTTCCGGAGCAGATCATTCATCCATCGAATGTACCGATCTGGCTTGCCTCGACACCAGTCTGCCATCCAGCTCAGGCAACGAGTGTCGCCGTCAGGGTCGGCTCCAGCACCAGGGCCTTGGAGAAGGCACAGCCGGCCCTGGCACGTTCGGCAAGGTCCTGGAAGAGCGTTTCGGACATGCCGGGTGCCTTCGCCTCGACCGTCAGGTGCAGCGCCAGGATGGCGGGGCCTTGATCGTCGCGGCCCATCGTCACCTCCGCGGTCGTTGTCATCGAGGCGACCGGAGTGTGGCGCAGACCGGAGATGTTGGCCAGGGCGTGGTTGTAGCAGGCGGCGTGGGCGGCTGCGAGCAGTTCTTCCGGGCAGGCACCGGCGGCGCCGTCAAAACGGCTCGCGTAGGTATACGGCGCGTCCGGCAGCGTTGCACTCGCGGTGGACAACGTCCCGGCGCCCTCCCGGAACGAGCCCTGCCACTGCGACCTGCCGGTCACGATGCGCATGCCGTGCTCACCTCGTTCCGTACAGCGTGGGCAGATCGAGCTCGGCGGGGCCGAGGGAACCACCGGCCTTGGCGCGCAGGCGCTGCTGGAGGTCCTTCACCGCGTCGGTCGATGTCAGCCGGAGGATCGCAGCAAAGCTCTCACGCAACTCGGCCTCGGCCGGCGGCGGCAGGCGCTTGTCGACGAGCTGCTTGACCGTGCTCAGCGCGGCCGGGTTGAAGCTCGCGATGCGCCGGGCGAGCGCGTCGACGTACCCGTCCAGCTCCGCGTCGGGCAGGGCACGGTTGACCAGACCGTATGTTTCGGCGGTCCGGGCGTCGAAGTCGTCGGCGCTCAGCGCGATCTCCAGGGCCCTGGACCGGCCGACGTGCCGGGGCAGCCACTCCAGGCCGCCGCCGCCGGGCACGACGCCGAAGCCGACCTCGATCTGGCACAGCCGAGCCCGTTCAAGGCTGGCGAAACGCATGTCGCAGGCGGCGACGAACTCGTTGCCGATGCCGCGGGCCCGGCCCCGGATCTTGGCGATGCTGACCACCGGGGCGGCGGTGAGCCAGGTGCTGAACGCGGGCCAGTGTTCGATGATGTTCTGCGCTCCCGGGATGTCGGGAACCTGGGCGATCGTGGCGAAGTCCAGGTGCGCGAAGAAGAAGTCGGCGTTTCTGGACTCGAAGACGACCACGCGGATCTCGTCGCCCTTGGCCTCGATGTACTCCTGCAACAGGTGCAGCCCGGCGAACACGGTCGGGTCGAACAGATTGAGCGGCGGATTGTCGATCACGACGCGCAGCTGGCCGTCGCCGGGCTGGGACACGTGCACCACGTCGCTGGCTACCAGCGACGGCGCCGCTGGAGTTGTGTCGGTATTCATGATGATCCTCCGGTCGGTTCAGGTGTCGAGCCGTTCGATGATGGTGGCGTTGGCGGTGCCGCCGGCCTCGCACATGGTCTGCAGGCCGTACCGCCCGCCGGTGCGCTCCAGCACGCCGAGCAGGGTGGTGGCCAGGCGGGCGCCGCTGGCGCCGAGCGGGTGGCCGATAGCGATCGCGCCGCCGTTGACGTTGACCTTCGCCGGGTCAGCGCCGGTCTCGGCCTGCCAGGCCAGCACGACAGAGGCGAACGCCTCGTTGACTTCGAACACGTCGATGTCGGAGATGCTCAGCCCGGCTCGGGCGAGGACCTTGGCGGTGGCCGGGATGATGCCGGTGAGCATGAAGATGGGGTCGTCGCCGACGACGGTGGCGGTGTGGACGCGCGCGCGGGGTCGCCAGCCCCGCCGCCGCGCCGTCTCGCTTGTGGTCAGCAGCAACGCGGCGGAGCCGTCGTTGAGTGGGCTGGAGTTGCCGGCCGTCACCTTCCAGTCGATCTCGCCGAAGCGGTGGGTCCAGTGCTCGTCAGCGAAGGCCGCTGGTAGGCCGGTGAGGCGCTCGGTGCTGGTGTCCGGTCGGATCGTCTCGTCGCGGGCGAGCTCGGCGCCGGGCACCGGGGCCACCTCGGCGGCGAACCGCCCGGTCCGCCACGCCTCGGCCGCCCGCCGGTGGCTGGTGGCGGCGAACTCGTCGAGCTGCGTCCGTGACAGGGCCCACTTGCGGGCGATCAGCTCGGCGCTGACGCCCTGCGGGACGAGGCCGCCGGGGTAGCGCGCGGCGACCGAGGCGCCGGCGACGTCGGCCCGCACCCCGCCGACAAGCGCGCTGCTACCGATCGGCACCCGGCTCATGGACTCGATCCCCGAGGCGATGACGATGTCGTACGCCCCAGCGATGAGCCCTTGGGCGGCGAAGCTGAGTGCCTGCTGGCTGCTGCCGCATTGGCGGTCGACGGTCACGCCGGGCACCGACTCCGGCAGCCCTGCGGCCAGCGCGGCGAGCCGGGTGGTGTTGGTGCTCTGCTCGCCGACCTGTGCGACCGCCCCGCCGATCACGTCGTCGACCTCGGCCGGGTCGAGCCCCGGCACCCGGGCGAGCAAGCTGCGCAGCGCGTGCGCGTGCAGGTCCACCGGATGGATGTGCGCATAGCCGCCGCCCGCCTTGCCCTTGGCCACGGGTGTGCGTACCGCATCGACAATGACCGCGTCTCGCATGACTGCCTCCTCGCTCAGGCGTAGAGGGCGACAGCGCCGCCCCAGAGGGCGCCGGGGTTGAGCCGGGTGGGGAAGCGTTCGAGCATTCCGCCGAAGAATCCGAGTGCGGTGGTGTGCCGGGTGAGCAGTTCGTCGACGGTGTCGAGGTATTCGCGGGTCTGGGTGATGGTGCGGCCGGCGTCGTCGTCGAGGTCCTTGTTCTTGTGGCCGGCGACGATGTAGCGGGGATGGAGGGCTTCGACGGTGTCGATGGCGTTGCGCCATGCGTCGCGGCCGCCGTCCTTGGACTCGACGAGGAACTGGTGGACGTCGTTGTAGATGACGTCGCCGGCGACGACGAGGCCGAGGTCGGGTACGTGCAGGACGCTGGTGTCATCGGTGTCGCTGTGGCCGACCTCGACGATGCGCAATTCGTGGCCCTCCAGGTGGAAGCGGTTGCCCGCCGGGGTGGTGGCCGTGACGGGCGCGTCGGGGATCTGGCCAGGCAGCAGCTTGTCCCAGAAGCCCGCGCGGATGGCCACGTTGCGGTGCATCTGCGTGATGGTGCCGGCGGAGGCGACCACCTCGGCGCCGAAGCGGTCGGCGAGCAGGCCGGCGGTGAACCAGTGGTCACCATGACCATGTGTGGCGAAGATGTGGGTGAGGCGCTTGCCGCTCGCGTCGATCCAGGCAGCGACCTGCTCTGCCTGCGCCGTGGTCAGCGGAGGGTCGGCAAGCACGGCGTCCTGCGCACCGGAGATCAGGGTGACCGACAACGGGGAGAATGCCCGCCGGTCGCCGTTGGGTACTGGCTCATCGACGTTGAGCGGGATGGGGTCGGCAACGAACACTTCGTAACGGATGGTCACGGCTCTCACGCTCCCTAGCTGACTTCTCTCAACCGAAGCTAGCATTTTGGGCGAACATTTGAGTCAGAAGAGGATGTGAGATGGACCCCATGTAGCCGCATGCGGATGGTGCCCGGCCGCGGCCGGCAGAAGTGGAGCTTCCTGTGGCCTGGCTCGGCGTGTACGCCGAGCCAGGCCGGGTCCGGTCCGTCCCCTGAGAGACGGACACGACCAGCGAGATGAATGGGCCGTCGCGCTACGGGTGGATGGCGAAGGGGCCGAGGATGTCGGCGTCGATCCGCATGGAGTTGACCATGGCAGCCGCGTTCGATGTGGTGAAGACGTCGGCTGCGGCGAGTCGTCCGGTGTACTTGGCGGCGACCGGGGCGGCGGCCTGTTCGGCAGCGGCGTCGAGGTAGGACTTGAAGATGGCCCAGGCGTTGCCGGTGGCGCCGTACTTGGCAAAAAACGGCGTGGGGTCCAGCGCGCCGAGGGTGGCCCGGGTGCTGGAGGCGAGGTCGTTGACGTAGTCACGCTGCAACGCGACGTCGGCGCGGGTGCCGAGCCGGCCGAGGTGCCCGCCGATCAGCGTCTGCCAAGGCGTTGCCAAGACGGTGTCGTGGGCGGCGATCCAGGCCGGGACGTCCTGTGACTCGGCGAGGTTCTTGAACGGAACCCAGCCGGGGAAGATCACGTCCACAACCATCAGCGTCGCCGCGGACGGGACGCTGATGAAGATGTTGTCGGGGCTGTGGTTGGGGCCGTGGTACGACAGCGCCAGCCGCTCACCGCCGACCTGCAGTTCGTAGCAGTCGTCGAAGGTGACGGTCGGCAGCGGGCGGTTGGTGTCCCGCGCCGCCTTGAGCAGGCGCTTCGTCTCGGCATGCGCGACCCGTTTGACGCCGTTGCCGAAGATCGCCGCGGCGCCGATGTGGTCGGCGTGCGAGTGGGAGTACACCAGGTGGGTCACGCGGCTGGGGCGGCGGCGGGCCGAGGTGACCTCTTCGATGGCCCGCAGCAGGTTGCGACCGATGGTGGGCGGCGCGTCCACCAGGACGACGCCCTCGGTGGTGGTCAGGAACATGGACTGGTAGAAGCCGTCGGTGACCCAGTACAGGTTCCCGCTGATCTGTCCGACGTAGTAGCCCGATGCGTTGACGGCGGGGCCGAACGCGCCGGGCGGCACCGGCGCGTAGTCCGGCAGGGCATCTGCGGGCGCGGCCGCCATCGAGGCCGCAAAGGCGTTGCCGGGCAGGTTGAGGGCCAGCAGACCGGCTGCGGCCGGAACAGCCGCAACCATAGAGGCTTGGCGCAGGAACGTGCGCCGATCCGACTTGGGCAATGACGTCACGGGAGTCTCGAGTTTTCGTTGCGTGCGGACGTAAGGTCTCGCTGTTGCCGCGTGTGCAGCGGCCCGCTGCACGGGTTGCATGCGGCCCGGTCTCGTCGAGCGGCAGACCGCGGCCGGGGTAGGCCCCTCTCAGGCGGGTACCGCGACGACGGCGAGGTGCAGGTCGAGGTGGCGTGCGGCCATGCCCTTCATCAGGGTGTCGCCGCGGGCGTAGCGGTCGACCCGCCCTTCCGCCTCGATGGCAAGACGCTGCTCGTCGGTGCCGATGGACAGGACAGTCAGCTCGACGGGCGCCGTCCTGCCCTTGGCGGTGAGCAGTCCACGGACGACCCAGCCGTCCCGCGTCGGGATCGTCGCGGTCGACTCGAACGTGAGGACCGGGTGCTTGCGAGCGTGCAGGAACATCCGCGATCTGACCTGCAGGTCCCGCATGCCATTGCCACTCGTGATGCTGTTGGCCGCAACTGCGCCGTCACGGAGGAGCGCTCGGACGGATCAGCGATGTGGATCTCGCCTCCGGCCACGGAGACGATGCCCGTCACCCGTCCGAGGCCGAAGAAGTGCCGGGTCGTGAACGAGACGGACGAATGGCTGGGCGTGATGCGGTAGGTGCCGACGGGCAGGAGCACGTCCTGGGATGGGGAGGCTGACACGGGATGTCCCGATTCTGTCGGTGGCGTGGCTCAATGTGCCGGCCGTGTGCTGCCAGTATCAATCAAATTAGTTGTGTCCGCAAGCAACTTACTAACCGCAACCAAGTGGTCTCATACGGGCTTTCGTCAGTCGTTTGCGGCGTTCTCGCGGAGCGCGACCAGGATCCGCGACAGCGCCGGCATCATCGCGCGCGTCTCGCTCGTTGCGATGTGGTCCAGCACCAGTGAACGCACGCGGGCCAGGTGCCCTGGATAGGCCGCGGCCAGCACGGGCCAGTCCTTCCGCACTGGCGGCGGCGAACAGACTGCGGCCGTCCTGCTCACACTTGCGACGTGTGACCCATAACCGGCGTACCAGGTTATCGACGACACGGCTCATCCGGCTGCGGGACAGTGCGGTCGCCTCGGCGAGCTCGCCCATCCGCAGCCCGCCGACCGGCGCTTCGGAGAGTGCGACCAGCACCGAGTACTCGGTCATGGCCACCTTGGCGTCTCGGTGGAACTGTTCGTCCAGGACGTGCGGGAGCCGCACGAGCAGTTCGACAAGGGACCGCCACAGGATCTCCTCGTCGCCGTCAAGGCCAGGGACCAGCGTCGTCACCTTGTCAGCCTACCGTGATAGTTGCGACCGGTCGCAACTATCTGGAGCGAGTCGGTCCATGTCATACGTGACGTTGCCGCGCTGCCGCTGCTCGACCGCTGGTCCCTCAGGCGACGCCGGGGACGGGCCATTCGATCTCGACGGTCCGCGCATCGACGTCGGCGCTCGACGCGAGTTCCACGGGCGCTGGAGCGCCTGGCGTTCCCCGGCAGTCCCCTCCAGGTCGCCGCACGAGTACGACCAGCTGAGCTGACCCGATCTGCGCGCTCAGGCGGCCGGGCTGCTGGCGGCCGACGTCTTCCACATCGACACCATCGCGTTGCGGCGGTTGTATGTGCTGTTCGTCATGGAGATCACGACCCGGCGGGTGCACATCCTCGGCGTCACCGCCCACCCGACCGCTGCCTGGACCACCCAGCAGACCCGCAACCTGGTGATAGACCTCGGCGAGCGTGTGACACGGTTCCGGTTTCTGATCCGCGACCGCGACGCGAAGTACACCGCGGCCTTCGACGCCGTGTTCGCCGCCGAAGGCATCGACGTGGTGAAGACTCCGCCGCGCACACCCCGGGCGAACGCGTTCGCGGAACGCTTCGTGCGCAGCATCCGGGCTGAGTGCACCGATCGGGTATTGATCTACAACGAACAGCATGCCCGTGCGGTGTTACGCGACTATGAGGACCACTTCGACCGGCACCGGCCACACCAGAGCCTGGATCAGCATCCACCCGACCACGAACCCGGCGTGGTCATCGCGATCGACAAGCCGGTCCGGCGACGCCGCGTCCTGGGCGGCGTGATCAACGAGTATCACCGGGCCGCTTGATCTACTAGGCAAATCCCCAGCTCACGCCTGAAACGCAGTTTTGGCACGGTACACGAAGGCAACCCGGCCGCCGTCGAAGACGAACGTCAGGTAGTCGGCATACGCGAGGAAGCCGATCCCGACGAGGACCTCGACCGCCCGGGCTCCGCCGCCCTGCCGGAAGCCGACGCCTCCGAGAACGATCATCAACAGTCCGCTGAGCGCGAGTACAACGACGTACGCGAGCAGAATCTCGGTGAGCAACACCGACGAGCCCCCTTGCCGGCAATCGGTGGTCGTTCACATTGCTCAGGCCGGGGTTGACCCGCTGCCCCTCACGGAAACAGCAACGCCGCTGGTGAGCGGGCCATGATGACGGCTCGCTCACCAGCGGCGTTGACTACCTCGGCTTAGTTCGGGCTGGTGACCGTGAAGGGCAGCTCAACCCGGGTCGCCGAATCAGCGCCCGCCAGCGTGATGCTGGTCGAACTCGGTACTGCCGCCCCCGGAACGCTGATGACCGCGCCGGAGATGACGCCGTCGCCGTTCGCGTGGACGGTCATGGCGAAGAGGCCGTCACCGAAGGTGACCGTGACTGCCTCGTTCCGGGCGAACCCGGAACCGTTGACCGTGATCGCCGTACCGCGCGGGCCTTCGGTGTCCGACAGGGTTACCTGGGGCTGGTACGCCGGCTGGGCCGACTGCCCGGTCACCTCGACGGTCGCCGTCGCCGGGGCCTGCGAGGATGCGCCCTCGGCGGTGACCGCGTACAGGCCGGGTTCCGCGTCACGCGGTGCTGCGATCGACGTGTGGACCGCGCCCGCCGCGGAGGCCTTGACCGTCACGTTGCCCGCGCCGCCGAGCTCGATGCTCACCTGTTCGCCGGCGGCGAACCCGGTGCCGTTGACGGTGACCGTTTCCCCGGCGCCGACGGACGGCGATGCCGAGATCGCCGGCTGCGCGCCGGCGCCCGCCACCGTCACGGTGAACGTCACGGTGCTGCTCGACAACGTGTCCCACACGGTGACGTGCACCGTGTACGTGCCGTTCTGCGCGTACGGGTGCTGTGCGCTGATCGCACCAGACGCGTTGACCGTGGCGTCCTGCGGAACCGTGCCGTCACCCCACTGGACGCTGGCGTGGTAGCCGGTCGAGTCGGTGACGCCACCGGTCACCGAACCGAGCGTGGCGTTGAGCGCCTGCCCGGCGGTGGCCGTCTGGTCCTTCGGTGCCGTGGTCGTCAGCGCCGCGGCTGGCGTGCCGTCGTTGGCGATGGCGAACACGTGGATCCGGCCCGCCGAGCCGGGGTCGCCCGTCTGCGCCGGCAGGGTCACCGAGACAAGCGTCTTGCCGGCCGGGATCTGGTACGGCGCGGTGGCGAACAGGAACGGCTGGGCGCCGTCCCGGCTCGTGCCGAGCAGTCGGTACGCGGTCTTGGCGACGACGATGTTGCCGTAGGACGGCGTGCCGTTGGGGTTGCCGCCCAGCGTCCAGTCGCTCATCTGGATCGGGATGCTGGCGGTGGTGCCGTCGCTGAACGTCGCCGTGCCGGTCGTACTCTGGTTGCCCTGCGTACCGGCGCCGATGAACGAGATGCTCTTGGCGTCGGACGGCAGGTTGAGCACGATCGTGTTGGCGTTGCCGGTCGCGTTGTCCAGCTGCCCGGCAGGGACCGCGGGCAGCGTGAAGTTCAGCGCCGTGCCGGGAACCCCGTGCTGCTGGCCCTGGGTGACGCCCGCCGCCGCGAGTGCGGCCCGGTCGTACGCCCAGTTCTTGGCGTCGCAGTTGGCGGCTCGGACACCCTCGTCGCCGATGCAGACGGTGTCGAACGCGGCGGTGAGGCTGGACTTCGGCGTGTAGGCCACGTCGACGCCGACCGTTGCCGTGCCCTGGCTGGTGCCGTCGGTCACCGTGACGGAGGCCTGGTAGTAGCCGGGCTTGGCGTAGGTGTGCGAACCGCTGACGTTGTACACGGCCCGCGAGCTCAGCGTCGTGGTGCCGGTGGTGGCCGGCGTGCCGTCACCCCAGTTGATCGTGGCCTGGTACCCGCTCCCGGTGCCCCCGGTGACGGAGGCCAGCGGCACGGACACCGCGGCTTCGGACAGCGCGTGCACGGTGCCCACGGTGGTGACCGTGATGGCGCCGCCACCGAGCTGGACGTCGCCGCCGGCCAGCAGTTCGATCTCGGCGAGGTTCGCCTGCGCGGCGCCGGTGGTCTTCGTGACGACCAGGCGGAACTGCGCGAACTGCCCCGGGTTGCTGATCCGGAACGGCCGAGTCTGGTTGCGCCACGGGAACGTCTGGCCACTGCGGGAGTCGACGGTGGTCCAGGTGATCCCGTCGGTGGAGCCCTGCAGCTGCCAGTCCGTCAGGTCGCCCGCTTTCGCACCTGAGGTGAGGGTGTAGTACGTCGGCGTCTGCATGCCGCCGCGGTACGCCCAGTTGATCTGCGGCGTGCCGGAGGTGAACGTCATCTGCGTGGTCGACGAGTCGTCGAACAGCTTCGACGCGTCCTGCCCGCCGGTCGCGGTCGCGGTGCCGAGACCGGGGCCGGTGGTGTCCTGCAGCGGCTTGGGCGTCGCGTTGCCGTTGGTCAGCGACGGCGGTGCTTCGTTGTTGCTGGTGCCCCACGACGACGGGTTCGGCCCCATCTGGAAGTCGATGGTGCCGCCGTTGGCGAGCACGGACGAGTCGATGGAGGTGACCTTCTGCTTCTTGCCGTTGACGTTCACGCTCTGCACGTAGACGTTCTTCGTGCTGTTGTTCGCCGCGTTGACGACGATGTCGCCGCTCTTGCGGTGGACGGTCATCTGGCTGAACTGCGGCGAGCCGATGGCCCAGTTGGACGAGCCGGCCTGCAGCGGGTAAAAGCCCAGCGAGCTGAGGATGTACCACGACGACATCTCGCCGTTGTCCTCGTCACCCAGGTAGCCCTGGCCGATCTCGCTGCCGACGTAGAGGCGCTGCAGGAGTTCCCGCACGATCGCCTGCGTCTTCTGCGGCGCGCCGACGAAGTCGTACATGTACGGGATGTGGTGCGACGGCTGGTTGCTCATGCCGAGCTGGCCCATGCGTACCGCACGCGCCTCC
Organism: Dactylosporangium sp. NPDC050588; assembly: GCF_040654975.1. Classification (NCBI taxonomy): domain Bacteria; kingdom Bacillati; phylum Actinomycetota; class Actinomycetes; order Micromonosporales; family Micromonosporaceae; genus Dactylosporangium; species Dactylosporangium sp. NPDC050588. The sequence continues at coordinate 29,659 of NZ_JBFAJA010000027.1, forward strand.
AGCATCTCGTGGATCGTGCCGCCGTACCCACCGGGGTGGTCGGCCTTCTCCGGCGTGGCGAAGAACTCGTCGAGCTTCTGCTCCAGCGCCTTCCGCCCGCCGTAAAGGTTGGCCAGCCCCTGGCCGTCCTGCTGCGCGGTGAACGCGAAGTTCCAGCCGTCGGTCTCGGTGTAGACGCCACCCCAGTCCAGCGGGTTGCCGTTGAGGAACTTGCCGGAGGCGTCGCGTCCCTGGAAGAACTTCGTGTTCGGGTCGAACAGGTTGACGTAGTTGCGGGCCCGCTGCAGGAAGTACTGCGACTCCTCCTTGAGCCGGTCGCGCTCCTCCTTCGGCGTGGCTGGGTCCTTGGCCAGGGCGGCGGCCATGTTGCCGATGCCGTAGTCGTTGATGAAGCCTTCCAGCGCCCACGACACCGACTCGCCCGTCGAGGTCGGCGTGTAGCCGAGGAACAGCGACGTTTCGATGCCCTTGCGGCCGACCCCGCTGCGCCCGGACGCGACCGTCGCGTCCTTGACCGCCGCGTTGTACGCGCTGATCGCGTCGGGCAACGCGACGCCGTTGAGGTACGTCTCGGCGAGCGCGACGTCCGCGCTGGTACCGGTCATCAGGTCGGCATAGCCGGGCGACGACCAGCGGGCGATCCACCCGCCGTCGCGGTACTGCTGGACGAACCCGTCGGCGATCTTGGCCGCGATGTCCGGGTACAGCAGCGTGTACGCGGGCCAGACGGTGCGGTAGGTGTCCCAGAACCCGTTGTTGACGTAGATCTGCCCGTCGACGATCTTCGCGCCGGTCGTGGTGGCGGTCGACGTGCCGGTCGCCGCCGAGACCGGGCTCGCGTACTGCCAGTGCGGCGCGTCCGCGGTGCCGGTGTTCTCCGACTGCGAGTTCGGGTACAGGTTCAGGCGGTACAGGTTCGAATAGAGCGAGACCAGCTGCGTCTCGGTCGCGCCGCGGACCTCGATCCGGCCGAGCCGGTCCGTCCAGGCCGCGGTCGCGGCGGCGTGGATCTCGTCGAAGCTTCGGCCGGTGACCTCCATGTCGAGGTTCTTGCGGGCCTGGTCGACGGAGATGAACGACGTCGCGATGCGCAGCGTCACCTGCTGGTTCGCCGAGGTGTCGAACGTGGCGGACGTGGCCGCGCGCGCCGTCGGCGCCCGGTCGAACGTCCCGGACACGAACATCCGGCTGCGACCGACCGACAGGCCGCTGCCGTTGTCGACCCAGCCGGTGAAGGTGCCGTCCGTGCCGATGGTGAACGTGCCGTTGTAGAAGACGAGGCTTCCGGTGGCCTGCCCCGAGGGGAAGGTGAACTGCATGATGCCGCCGTGGTCGGTGGGCGACATCTGCGCGATCAGGCCGTTGGTCGTCTTGACCCGGTAGTAGTCCGGCCGCGCGGTCTCGTCGTTGTGGCTGAAGGCGAGTGCCCGGCTGCTCGGCGTCCCGGTGAGGGATCCGCCGGCCGACACCGGCATGACCGACATCTGGTTGCGGTCGCCCATCCACGGGCTGGGCTCGTGCGAGATCGCGAGTCCCTGCAGCGTGGGCAGGTTGGCCGAGTTGTTGGCCGACTGGTACTCGTACTCCCACGAGTTGGAGGTGGCGTTGGTGACCGGCGTGAAGAAGTTGAAGCCGTTCGGCACCGCCGAGATCGGCAGGTTGTTGCCGCGCGAGAACGAGCCCGACGCGTTGGTCCCCCGCCGGGTGTCGACGTAGTTGGTCAGGCTGGAGCCGTCGGTCGGCGCTGGCGTGCCCGCCACGGTGACGTCGTCGATCCAGCCCTGGAACCGGGTTGCGGCGGTGGCCTGGGGATCGTCGTAGGCGAGCAGGATGCGGTCGATCGTCCTGCCGCTGGCGACCGCCCCGATGTCGGACTGCACCGCGTTCCACTGGTTGGCGTAGAGCACCTTCGAAGCGCCCTGCCCGGCGGCGGTGAGTGCGTACCCGTGCTGGTCGATCGCCGAGAGCCCGCTGAGGTAGCTGCCGTCGGTGAAGTGCAGGTCGACGGTGGCGTAGGTGGACGGGTACTGGGCGTCCTGCGCGGTGTACTCGGGGAAGATCTTGTAGGACAGCCGGGTCTTCGGTCCGACCGGGATGTTCACGTCGAAGAGCTTGTTGGTCGCGTACGAGCGGGCGTCGGCCTCGGCGCCGCCGGCGTACCGCAGCGACGCCAGCCCGGTGAACCCGGCGCTCGGCTTCATGTTGTAGCCGCTGGCCGGGCCGGTGCCCACGACGCTGACCATCGGGGTGGCCGGCGGCCGGACGTTGGAGCCGTCGCTGATGTCCCAGTCGGCGAGCTGGACCAGCGAGTCACCGGAGTTGGCGGTGATGTTCAGCCGGTAGTAGCCGTAGGGGGTCGTGTTGGTGAAGCTGTAGGTGTTGGTGGCGAACCGCCCGCTGAAGGACTGGCCCGTGCGTCGGTCGAGGTCGAACCACTGGTTGCCGTCGTTCGACCCCTGCACCGTGAAGTCCTTGGGGTCGCGGCTCGCCGCGTCGTTTGCGGAGGTCAGCGAGTACTTCACGACCGTCGCGGGCTGGGAGAGCCGGTAGGCGACCCAGCCGGTCGGGTTGAAGGCCAGCCACTTGGTCGACGGATTGGCGTCGGCGAGCTTCACCGCGGTTTCGTTTGGCGGGTTCTCGGCACTTGCGGTCACCGCGCTGACCTGGCTGAGCAGGCTGCCGGGCAGTCCGGTGGGGCTCGATCCGCTCAGATTTTCCTGGACCGGTTTGCCGCTTGCGTTGAGCTCGACGGCGCTCGCCGCGGGTCGTGGGTCGTTCGACTCGAATGAGGAGCTGAAATCGCCGGGCGGTGCTGCGGCACTTGCCGTGGTCGCGGCGACGAGCAGCCCAACCGGCAGAAGCAGTGCGGCGGCCCCAGCTAGCCGCCGGCGAGATAAGAGGAAAGCGACGGGGTCGCCGTCGGGCACCTTCATGCGGGACTCCAGGGGTGATCGCGGGCGCATGGGGCACGCCCGGAATCGCCAGCCTTTCGCCGGGTGACAACGTTGTCAAGATACATCCATGTAACCATCTCGAAATGGCAGTGGCTGCCGCAGCTCATCGCCATGGCATCGGGGCAAAACGGCCGGGCGGAAGCGGCAAATTGGACAGAATGCCCCAACTACCTTGGCAACGTTGTCAAGGGCTACCGGTGCGCCGGTATCGTCTGTCGCGCGACGAGCGACCTGGGCCGCACGAGGCGGCCACGATGGCGGACGTGGCCGCCCGGGCCGGAGTGAGCCTGAAGACCGTGTCGCGGGTGGTGAACGACGCGCCGCACGTCCAGCCCGAGCTGGCCGAGCGGGTGCTCGCCGCCGTGGCCGAGCTCGGCTTCCGCCGCAACCATCTGGCCAGCTCGCTGCGCTCCGGGCAGGCGACCGCCACAATCGGGCTGCTCATCGAGGAGATCGCCAATCCGTTCTACGCGACGATCACGGGAGCGGCCGCCGAGGTCGCTCGGCAACGCGACACGATGCTCATCATCGCCAGTTCCGAGGAGGATCCGGCGCGCGAGCAGCAACTGCTGCGGGACATGTGCGCCCGCCGGGTCGACGGGCTGCTCGTGGTCCCGGCCGGCCACGACCACTCCTTCCTGTGCGCCGAGGTCGAGCTCGGAACCCCCTCGGCGTGATCGAGGAACTCCACCGGCGCAGCAGCGAGGCCGCGCTGCTCGCCTTCGACGACTTCGACCTGGCCAGCCTGGTGCCGTACCCGCTGACAGTGATCGCCTACGACATCCGCGAGCTGGCCCGGGCCGCCGCCGAGCTGCTGTTCCGCCGGATCGATGGAGACCAGTCCTGGCCGCGTACGGTGGTGCTCCCCACCGAGCTGGTGGCCCGCGGCATTTCGGCACGCTGATCATTCACGACTCAGCCCACCTCAGCAGCGACCGCGTCGAGTTGGCTGTTGAGCGCGGTGTAGGCGGAGTCAGTCAGCTTGCCTTCTCTGTACAGGCCGGCCAGCTTGTCCCGCAGCGCCTTGAGTTTCTTGGCCTCGTCGTCAGGTCTGGTGTTGGCTATGGACTTGGCCAGGTCATCGATCATGTGGTTCAGCGCCCCGGCAGCGTCCGCCTTGAGATATCCGGCGTCGACCTGCTCCTGAATGATCTGGTGCATAGCGACGATCGGATCCATCGGCGGCGGTGGCGCGGATTCCGTCGGTGACGGCTGGGTCTGCGCACGGGCCGTGGTCGGCGCCGCACTCGTGAGGGCCACGCTCGGTGAGGTGTTGACCGCCGCCGGGGAGTCGGTTGCGAGCAGCCGCTGTACCCCGCGATGTGATCCTGACCGGTTCGTCAGCGGCATGGTGGCGATGAGTGCCGTCAGGGTGACCGTTGCCGCGGCGACTGCGGCGGCCACCCACAGCAGCCACCGCCTCGACCTTGGCGCCAGCGGCGGCGTTCGCTCCTCCGCAGACCTTACGCTGCGCGGCGGTGCGGCCGCCAAGTCCGCCGCCGAAGAGACAGCGTATCGAGGGAGGGCGCCCGATGCGCCGTGCGCCGTCCGATCCGCTGCCGCGACCATGCGTTTCCGGACGGTGGTGGCATCCGGCGGGCGTTCGTCCGGTGTTTTGGCGAGCAGGTCGGCCACCAGAGCTTCCACGCTGGCCGGCACGTCAGGGCGACGAACCCGAAGCGGTTCCGGTGTCGTCGTAACGTGCTGTTGAACGACGCTCAACGGAGAGCCGGTCGAGAACGGTGGATGGCCGATGAGCATCGCGTACATGCTGCAGCCCAGACCGTACAGGTCGGTCCTGGCGTCGACCGGCTCGCCGTTGATCTGTTCGGGCGCCATGTACTTGGGACTGCCCATGGCGATGGCCGACCCGGTCAGGTCGGCGTATTCGGTGGCGTTGAGCATTCGGGCCACACCGAAGTCGCAGATCTTCACCACGCCGGTGGCGGTCACGATGAGATTGGTCGGCTTGATGTCGCGGTGAACGATCTTGGCTGCGTGTGCGGCTGTGAGCCCGTCGCAGATCTGCGAGGAGATCGCGAGGACGTCGGCGATCGACAGCGGGCCCTCGGCCAGCAGGTCCGCCACTGTCGGGCCGTCGACCAGTTCCATGACCAGGTACGGTTCGCCGTCCTGGGCGCCGAAGTCGTACACCGGGACGACGTTGGGGTGCGACAGCCGGGCCACCGCGCGCGCCTCGCGGCCGAAGCGTTCCATAGCCTTGGGTAGGCCCAGCCCCTCACCGGACAGCACCTTGACGGCGATCGGCCGGTCCAGTCGCAGGTCGTGGCCGCGCCAGACGGTGCCCATGCCTCCGCGGCCCAGTACCCGTTCGACCCGGTAGCGACCGCCGAGGAGCCGTTGCGCCACGACGACCGAGTCACCATACGGACTGTCCGCGCTGCTGCGGATCATCGCTGCCTGCGGATGACGAAGGTGCGGCGCATCGGTCGGTCGCCCGTACGACATCCACCCTCCCGAACTTCGGCTACTGGGGGTTCTCCAAGTCGTTACAGGGGGTCAGCGTGCCGACCCGAGCCGTTTCCTGTTGCCGCCGAACATAACTTCGATTTACGGCCGAGCACCATCACCTGCTATGGGTGAGTGGGAGGGTGAACTTGCATTTCACCCCACGCAACGGTCCCGGCTCATACCGCCCATTCGGGGAAGTCGGGATGGTCGGACCAGACCGATGCGTCGTTGCGGAGTTCCCGGCACGGCGTGGGCTCTTCACAGGTTCGGCACCAGTTCGGCTCGCGCGGCTCGTCGTCCTGAACCGGAACCTCGATCGTCTTGCCGTCATCGCGCCGGTACACCTCTACGTGTCTGCCGTACTCAGTTTGACCGCTGGCATAGCCCGGCTTGTGCCGCTCGAGCCGCCGCCGCTTGGCCTCCACCTCGCGGATCACCCGGGCGGGATCGTGACGGGCGATGTGGATGTGCTGGTTGCGACTGCCTGGCACGACCGCGACCGGCTCACCGACCTCGTCGTACGCCTGTGAAAGGTCCGTGAAACCGGTGCGGTCGAACGCTCGGATCTCTCGCCAGCCGCCGGGCTGGTCCGGTTTGACGCGCCACACCTGCGCTGCATAGCCGCCCGCCGAGATGATGCTGACGATCGACTCGTCCTCGGCGAGCCGTGCCTCGATGAACGCCACCAGGTCGTTGGTCATACCCTCGATTCTCCTCAGGCGGCGCCGTCTGCGATGGTGTTCTGGTCAGGCGGGTCCAGCCAAGCAGTTTTCGCTGCCCACTGAACTGGTTTGGGTCCGATGCCCCTATGTTTGTCAAGCGGTTCGTGGGGTTTGGCCTGCCGGGTTGAGCTGTTGGATCAGGTGGTAGACCTCGCGGGCGATGTAGCGCTTGATACAGCGGATGGCTTCTCGGCGGGTGTGGCCTTGGGCGGTGCGTCGGTCGAGGTAGTTGCGGGTGCGTTGGTCGGTGCGGGCTCTGGTGAGCGCGATGCGGTAGAGGGCGGCGTTGGCGCGGCGATCGCCGCCGCGGTTGAGCCGTCGTCGGCGGGTCTTGCCGGAGGAGGCTTCGACGGGGCTGACGCCGCAGAGCGCGGCGTAGGAGGCTTCGGTGTGCATCCGTTCGGGGTTGTCGCCGGCTGCGACGAGGAGCGCGGAGGCGCTGTCGGGGCCGATCCCGTTGCGTTGTAACAGGTGCGGGGCGTGGCTCTGCAGCACTGCGGTGATCTGCTGTTGGAGTTCGCGTTCCTCGGTGGTGAGGGTTTGGATGCGTCGGGCGAGGCGGCGCAGCGTGTATCGGGTGGCGGTGGCAACGTCGGTGGGGGTGGTGTCTGGTAGGTCGGCGCAATGGCGGATCAGGGCGGCGTTGGTGCAGCCGGCGAGCTGGTCGCGCAGGGCCGGGTCAGCGCTGACGATGACAGCCTTGAGTTGGTTGATGGTCTGTGTGCGGGACTTCACCGCGGAAGCTCGGGCGAGGCGGAGCAGGCGCAGGATTTCGACTGGTCCGTCGGCGGTCTTGGCGGTGGTCGTGGCACGTTGGGACAGCACGGCATGCGCGGCGGCGACCGCGTCGATGGTGTCGGTCTTGCCGTGGCGGCGGCGGGCGGCGCGGTCGGGGCGGTTGACCTCGATCACGGCGATCTGGTGGCGCCGTAGGAACCAGGTCAGGGCGGCGCCGTAGGAGCCGGTGCCTTCCACCCCGGCGCGGTCCAGGATGCCGAAGGTCCGGGCCCAGGCCAGCAGCCGGCGGTAGCCCGTGGCGGTGGTCGGGAAGGTCGCGTCGCCGAGTTGGACGCCGAGCGTGGTGATGACCGCGGCGACGTGGACATCTTTGTGCGTGTCGACGCCGAGAATCGCCTGGTTCGGGTCGGGGCCGGGCTGAGCGGTGGGGTGCCCGGCTGGGCGTGCATGGGACATCCTGGACATTGCGCCTGCCGATAATGCCATCCATGCAGGTGGCGGATCCTGTCTGCCTCCTCCTGGTCAACGGGTCGCCCGGCGGTCAAGACCGGAGCGGGACGCGGCAGGATGATCTCTCGTGCTGCTGCGCCTGGCTTACCTAACTGTCACGAACGCGTTCGCCGCGTTGCGTCTGCTGCCGGTGGGGGATCGCGACAAAGACGTGGAGATCCTGGCGTTGCGGTATCAGATCACCGTCCTGGAGCGGCAACTCGGCACTGACCGGGTGAAGTTCGCGGCCGAGGACCGGGCGTTCCTCGCCGCTCTTCTCGCTCCCCTCCCCGCCAGGTATTGCACAGGCTACGGCTGCTGGTGCGACCGGACACCGTCTTGCGCTGGCACCGCGACCTGATGCATCAGCGTCACGCGCGCACCTGCCGACCCAAGCGGCCCGGACGCCCGCCCACCGTCCGCTCCATACGCGCCCTCGTTCTTCGCCTGGTCAGGGAGAACCCGAACGGGGGTACCAGCGGGTGCACGGCGAGCTCACCACCCTCGGTATCAAGGTCGCCCCCTCCACCGTCTGGGAGATCCTCAAGACCGAGGGCATCGACCCCGCGCCCCAGCGAAGCGTCACGACCTGGGCCGACTTCCTGCGCTCCCAAGCCGAAACGCTGCTCGCCTGCGACTTCATCGAGACCGTCACCCGGACCGGACAGCGCCAGTACATCCTCGCCGTCATCGAGCACGCCAACCGCCGCATCCGCATCCTCGGCACCACCGCACATCCGACCGCGGGCTGGGTTGCGCAGGCCATCAAGAACCTCGTGATGGACCTCGAAGACGCGGGCCGCCGGGCGCGCCACCTGATCAGGGACCGGGACGGGAAGCTCCCCGCCCTCATCGACGAGGTCCTCGCCGACGCCGGCATCCAGACCGTCCTCTGCGGCGTTCGGGTCCCGAGAATGAACGCGATGGCTCTGTTGCGTTGACGGTGGGCATGATCGAGGCAGGCTTGAGCGATGAAGGTCGCTACCCACCAACGCCCGATGATGCCGCCGGGGTCAGCGTTCGCCGGGTTCCGATTTCCGCCCGAGGTGATCGTGGTCGCGGTCCGCTGGTATCTGCGGTTCGGCCTGTCCTACCGTGACGTTGAGCAGCTGCTGCTCGAGCGCGGTGTCGAGGTCGACCACGTGACGGTGTTCCGGTGGGTGCAGCGGTTCACACCGCTGCTGGCCGACGCCGCCAGGTTCTGCCGGCATTCACCAGGCGACAGGTGGTTCGTCGACGAGACGTACATCAAGGTCAACGGCGTATGGCGGCACGTGTACCGGGCCGTCGACCAGTACGGCCAGGTCATCGACGTGCTCGTCTCAGCCCGCCGCGACGCTGCCGCGGCCCGCCGGTTCTTCCGCCGAGCGTTGGCCACGTTGAAGGTGACACCGAGCGAGGTGGTCACCGACGCGGCACCGGTGTACCCGGCCGTGCTCGATGAGCTGGTCCCGTCGGCGTGGCACCACGTTGAACGCTATGCCAACAACCCGATCGAGGCCGATCACGGCCAGCTCAAGCACCGGCTCAGACCAATGCGCGGCATGCGCACCGACCGCACCGCACGGACGATCATCGCAGGACACGCGTTCATGCAGAACCTTCGCCGCGGCCACTACGAACTCGGGCTCGACGCCCCACCCGGACTGCGCATCGCCGCGGCGTTCCGCGAGCTCGCCACCGCAATCTAAGCTCGGCGTACCTGAAGCTCAACGCGCCTTCCAATCGGCGAACGCAACAGCACCCACGAACCGAATGTGGGTCAGCACGTCAGGCAGGCTGTCCGCGCATGCCAGCGCCCCCGAACTGGCCGATCTCATTACCGAACTTGGCATGCAGGCAGCCGACAACCTCGTGATCGATCACATCCGGACCGAACCGGGCCCACTACACGCAGCCGTCCAGCGCGACCCGGGACGAATACATGCGGGGTTCGAATACAAGTACTCCGCCAGTTGAATGGCCAGGCTGCTATAGGTACTCACCGCGCCGTCCGCCGACAACCGCACCCATGCCCGGGTCCGCAGCATCGGCGAACGCGCCATCGACCTGGGTTGGGTAGGAAGCAGCACGGAGCCGAATCCAGCGAATCCCGACAGGTTCCGCCGGGGCGAGTCGATGCTCGTCCACTGCACGGCGGGCTTCGAGATTGACCGATTAAGTCAGCGGTATTGGGTCTAGCTGGACGCTGCGGACACAAGGTCCACGGCGACGTCGCTGGGGTCCGGGCGCCGGTGCCGAGGCAGGCCCAGGAGCGGCGGCTGCCGTGACGCACCGGCACCGGCCTGGGGCCACCTTGAACGCAGGCGGCCAGCAGGCGGCCGACGCCATCGGCGACCGGGTACGCAACTGGGCCGATTCGGACGTCGGCCAGACCGGCGCCGGCCGGGTGCGTTTCGCCGCCTCCTGGGCCGGGTCCTGGGCGGCCGCCTCGGCCTGACCTTCACCAGCGGTACGGGCGCCGCGGCGTGCGGATGCAGCTTGCCGGCGGGTCGTAGAAGGCCAGCGCCGGTAGCGCACGGGGAGACCTCGCCCGTCCCATGGGCGAGCGTCTTTGTGGCTCAACGTCCCAACACCGTTCCTCCGTTGACTCCCACCAGTTGCCCGGTGATGAACGATGCCTCGGGCGAGGCCAGGAAGCCCACGACGGACGCCACGTCCTCGGGTGTACCGGCGCGTCCGACCAGGGTGCGGTCGACCCTGGCCTGGTGGAACTGCGGGGTCATCCGTTCGCCGAAGAACTCGGTGTCCGACACGTACCCGGGTAACACCAGGTTGGCGGTGGCCCCGGCGGGCCCCAGTTCCGCGGCGAGCCAGAAGATCCACGCGTGCAAAGCCGCCTTTGCCGCACCGTACGAGCCGCTGTAGCCGCTGCCGAGTTGGGCGCCGATCGAGCCGATGCCGATCACCCGGCCCTGCTCGGCCAGCTTTGGCCGCAGCGCGGCCACCAGCAGCACGGCGGTCAGCACGTTCTGGTCGAAGTCGGCACGCCACTCTCGGGCGATTGCGTCCAGTTCGGACGGCACCGCCGCGCCCGTGCCCCCGGCACCTGCCACAACCACGTGCACCCGGTCCACCGCGCGGGCCACCTGCGCGGCACCGTCCGCCGTGCTCAGGTCGGCGGCGACCCAGGTCGCCGTGGGGCCAAGCGTCTCCGCCGCGGCGCGGAGCGTCGGTTCGCGCCGGCCCACCAGCACCACCCGGTCGCCGCTCCCGACGAACGTCGCGGCGACCGCCCGGCCGATGCCGGTGCCGCCGCCTGCCACCACCACAGTACGGCTCATCGAGCCCTCCCGAGGAGACCCCCGGCTTTCGCCGCGGAGAGGAATTGGGACACCCCGCGCAGCGGGGCAGGTTCGTGTCGCCTGTCAGGGTCGAGGCGTGGGAAGGAGCACCTCGTCGTCGGCCGGAGCCGGAACGTCGAGATCGGTGACGACGAGTTCGAGCGGCCCGGCGTAGCGCGGTGCCTTCATGCGACACGCACATCCTTCCGCGCGCCGATGCGCGCACCGCTGTGGCTGTCGAACCAGCAGGCGCCGCTCAGGTCGAGCAGCACCCGGCATTCGTCGTCGACGACGAGGCCGGCGTCACCCGGTACCTTCGCGTAGTGCAGGTCGCGCACAGCGGCCGCGCCGAACACCTCGCTGTTGGCGGCCAGCCCGAGCCGGAAACCGACCACGGTCTCGGCGCCCAGCCGTTCCACCACCGCCACCCGGGCCGGCAGGCCCGGGCCCGTCGCGGCGACCCGCACCTTCTCCGCCCGCACGCCCAGCAGGGCCGTCCCGTCGGGTACCCCGCCGGCGGGCAGGGTCGTTCCGCCGTCGATCGTGGCCTGTCCGCCCTGGACCGTGACCGGCAAGAGGTTCATCGCCGGCGAACCGATGAACCGGGCCACGAAGGTGTTCGCCGGCTCGTCGTAGATCTCCTGCGGGGTCCCGCTCTGCTGCACGACGCCGTCGTTGAGCAGGATGATGCGGGTGCCCATGGTCATCGCCTCGACCTGGTCGTGCGTCACATAGACGAAGCTCGCTCCCACTCGCCGGTGCAGCGCCGTGATCTCGGTGCGCATCTGTGCCCGCAGTTTGGCGTCCAGGTTGGACAGCGGCTCGTCCAGCAAGTAGATCGAGGGCTCCCGAACCAGAGCCCGGGCCAGTGCGACCCGCTGCCGCTGCCCGCCGGACAGCGTGCGCGGCCGGCGGTCGAGGTAGGGCGTGAGCTCCATGGTCGCGGCGATGTGCTCGATTCTCGTGGTGATCGCGGGGTCGCGCATCGCCCGCCAGCGCGCCACCATGCCGACGACCGGGATGTGCTGCCACCAGCGGAAGCGGCTCATCAACAGCGGGAAGGCGATGTTGGCCCGCACCGTCTTGTGTGGGTAAAGCGCGTAGGACTGGAAGACGAACGCGACGTCGCGCTGCTTGGGTTCCAGGTCGTTGACCCGTTGGCCGTCGAAGAGCAGATCACCGCCGGTGATGTCGATGAGCCCGGCGATCATGCGCAGCATGGTGGACTTTCCACACCCGGACGGGCCGAGCAGCACCAGGAACTCCCGGTCCGGGATCTCCGTGGAGAACTCGTGGATGACCGGCGTGTCGCCGTAGGACTTCCGGATGCCCCGGAACGCGATGGCTGGCATACCTACCCCTTCACCGAACCGGAGGTGAGACCACTCACGATCCGGCGCTGGACCAGTAGGAAGAAGACGATGGCGGGAACGGTGAACACCAGCGCGGCCGAGAACACCGTCGACAACGGGGTGATGAACTCGCCGATGAACGACGACAGGCCCTTGCTGGCCGGCCATTTCGCCGAGTCGCGGATGAACGTCGAGGCGAACAGGTACTCGTTCCAGCCGTCGAAGAACGTGATGACGGCGGCCGCGGCCACCGACGGTGCCACCAGCGGCAGCGTGACCTGGGAGAAGATGACGAACCGGGGCGCGCCGTCGACCCGGGCCGCCTCCTCGATCTCGTAGGGGACGCCGTCCACGGCCGACTTGATGATCCACGCGGCGACCGGCATGGCGAAGGCCGTGTTGGCCAGCACCAGACCGAACAGCCCGTTGATCAGGCCCAGCGACACGAACAGCGTGTAGAGCGGCACGATCAACAGCGCCTCGGGCAGCATCTGCGTGGCGAACAGCGCGAAGCCGATGAGACCTCGGCCGTGGAAGCGGCGGTACCGCGACAGCCCGTAACCGGCCAGCACGGCGAGCGCCAGGCTGAAGAACGTCGTGCCGGACGCCACGATCGCGCTGTTCGTGAGCCAGCGCAGCAGCGGTACCCCGCTGTCGAAGACGTCGAAGATGGCGGCGATCCGGTCGACCCGCGGCCACAGGCTCTGCCCGTTGAACAGTTCCTCGCGGGTGGCGAGGGCGGTGTTGAGCATCCAGTACACCGGGAAGCCGGCGACGACGATCAGCACGACGACCGCGAGCCATCGCCCGGGACCCGCTCCGGTCAGCCGCTTCACTGTGCCTCCCGCCGCGCCGAGCGCCGCTCGACGACGAAGTAGACGACGGTGACGACGAGGGACAGGCACAGACCGAGCATCCCCAGCGCGGACGCTCGGCCGAGGTCGGAGTTGGCGAACGCCTCCCGGTAGACGTTGATGACGAGCGTGTTGGTGGCGTCGACCGGTCCGCCGCCGGTGAGCAGGTAGATGATCTCGAACCGGCGCAGCGACCAGATCGTCATGAGCAGCGCGAGGATGCGCAGGGTCGGCGCGATGTGCGGCAGAACGATCTCCTTGACCGCGGTGAACCGGTCAGCGCCGTCGACCCGGGCCGATTCACGCACCTCGGCGGGCACCGACTGCAGGGCGGCGAGGACGACGAGCATGATGAACGGGAACACCTTCCAGACGCTGACCGCGGTCACGGACAGCAGGCCGAGGTCGGGGTCGATGAGCCAGCCCTGCTCACCGATGCCGAGGACGGCGAGGCCGCGGTTGGCGACCCCGTCTCCGACGTTGAAGATCCAGGTGAAGACGAGCACGACGGCGATCGACGGCACCGCCCACGGCATCGTGAGGATGGCCCGCACGACAGCCCGGCCGCGGAATCCGTCGTTGATCGCGAACGCGGCGACCGTGCCGAGCAGCAGCGACCCGGCGACCGTGCAGGCGGTGTAGAGGATCGTGGTGAGCACCGACGACGCGAACCGGTCGTCGACGAGGAGGTCGCGGTAGTTGTCCAGGCCGACGTACTCGCCGCCGTCGGGGTTGAGCAGCTTGGTGTCGGTAAAGCTGAGCAGCACCCCGCGCAGCAGCGGGGTGGCGGTGAACACCAGCAGATAGACTGCCGCGCCGCCGACGAACAGATACGGCGCGAGCCGCGATCGGGTGCTCATGGCCCTCCTTCGGGGGGATCGTGCGCGGTAGGTGCCGCTTGGCCCAGCACCTACCGCGCCGGCGGCGGGGTCAGCCCCCGACCGCCGCCTTGGCCTCCTGGGCCGCCTTGGCGAGGGCCTCCTCGGGCGGGACGTTCTGCAGCAGCACCTTCTCGATCCACTGCAGGACGATGTGGCGGATCTGCGGGGTCTTGGCCTCGAACCCGTCCACCACGGCGTCGTGCGAGAACGGCGCGTTCGCCCGGTAGGCGGTGACCCACGGGTTGGCCTTCACGTACGTTTCGGGGACGGTCGTGTCGACGGCCACGGTCGAGGCGTTGCCGATGACCTCGGAGAGCTTCTGCTGCGGCTGCGGCTGGACCAGCCAGCGCAGGAAGTCCTTGGCCAGCTCCTTGTTCTTGGAGTGCTTGTTGACGACGAAGTAGATGCCGACCTGGCTGGTGTTCTTGCCGGGGAACGGCAGCTTCGAGGACATGATGGAGGTGCCCGGCACCTTCTCGCTGATCATCGCGGTCGGCGCGCCGGTCGCGTCGATGAGCATGGCCAGCTTGCCCTCCTTGAACTTCGTGCGGAAGGTCGACGCGTCGTCACCCACGGCGAAGGCGCCGGAGTCGTAGACGGCCTTGTATGCCTTGAGCGCGGCGATGTTCTCCGGGCGGTCGATGGTGAGGGTCTTGCCGTCGGACCAGCCGCCGCCGAAGCCCTGCGGCCAGTTGTTGAAGTCGATCCACCACGGGTTCTCCTCGGCGATGCGGTGGCGCACCGCGAAGCCGGTGATGCCCGTCTTCTCCTTGATGGTTTTCGCCGCGGTGACGAGTTCCTCGGGCGTGGTCGGTGGCTGGACCCCGGCCTGGGCCAGGATGTCCTTGTTCCACAGCAACGCGTAGGGCGCGATCTGGGCGGTGACGGCGAGCTGCTTGCCCCGCCACTTGCCGCCCTCGTTGGTGACGTTGAGCTTCGCGTCGGCGCCGAAGACGCCGTCGAGCGGTTCGAGGACGCCTGCCTCGGCGAGCTCGGGCAGGAACGTGTCGGCGACGGCGAACACGTCGGGGCCGCCGCCCGCGGCGATCTGCGTCTTGATGGTGGTCTCGTAGTCGGCCCGGGTGATTTCCTGCTTGGTCAGCGTCGCCTTGGGATTCTGCTGCTGGTAGCCCTGGAAGGTCTCCCACATCTTGGCGCCGTAGCTCGGTGCGAGCAGGTCCCAGTGGGTGATCTCGAGCGTGCCGCCGTCCTGGGCGGACTTGGTGGGTTCGTCGGTGTCGCCGCATGCGGCCGTCAGGCTCAGTGAAGCCACGACAGCGGCCGCCAGAAGTGCGGATCGGTATCTCAACATTCCAGTCCACCTCGTGTGGCAGTCGGTGTGTCGGAGGGACGCGGGACTTGGTCCACGACTGTAGACGCGGTGATCGGATATGGGAATACTCGTTCAGATATCTGAATCTGCTGCCTATTATCACAGCTCAGCACCGATGGATTGCCTACGATCGGACGCGTGTGGCACCCTGCTCGGGACTCAACTCACGGACAAAGATGGACGGAAACCATGGCGCCGACACCCCGATCTCAGGACGCCGCAGACGCCGCGACGCCGGCCGGCTCGATCAAGTCGGCCGAGCGGGTTCTGCAGATCCTGGACCTGGTCGCGCGGCACAGTGACGGGATCGACGCCAGCGGCATCCGCACCGCCCTGAAGCTCCCCCGCAGCAGCCTGCACGGGCTGCTGCGGGTGCTCTCGGACCACGGCTACCTGTTCGTGGACCCGGACTCCCGGGTCTACCGGGTCGGGCTGCACGCCTGGGAGGTCGGGCAGGCGTACTCACACAACCAGAACATCACCGTCCTCATTGGACCCGAGATGCGCGCGCTGCGCGACGAGCTCAACGAGACGGTGCAGCTGGCCGTCCTGGACGGCCTCGACAACGTCTATCTGGCCAAGGAGGAGTCCGACCATCCGCTGCGCCTGGTCTCCGGCGTCGGCCTGCGGCTGCCCGCCCACACCACGGCGCTGGGCAAGGTGCTGCTGGCCGGCCTGCCCGCGGGCGAGCTGCGCCGCCGGCTGATCGGGGTCACGTTGCAGCGGTTCACCAAGAGCACCGTCGGCGACAAGGCCGAGCTGCTGCGCCGGCTCGCGGCCGTGCGGACCAACGGTTTCGCCGAGGACGACGGCGAATACACCGTCGGGCTCTACTGCGTCGCCGTGCCGGTGCGCAGCGAGTCCGGGGCGGTCGTCGCCGCCGTGAGCTGTTCCACCCCCTCCGCCCGCGCGGGCGCCGCCGGCGACCGCGCCCAGCGATACCTGCCGGCACTGCGAGCCTGCGCAGGCCGGCTCGCCCCGCTGATGGCCCCGCTGTCCTGAGCGCCGCGGGCGTGGCGTCAGCCGCCGGCTGCCGCCACGCAGTCGATCTCGACGAGCATGCCTGCGGCCAACGTCGACCCCACCGTCGTGCGCACCGGGTGCGGCTCGGACATCAGCCGGCCATACGCCCGGTCGAAGGCGGCGAAGTCGGCCAGGTCCGCCAGGTGCACGGTGACCTTCACGACCCGGCTGAGTGAGCTTCCGCCGGCCCGTAGCACCTCGTCGAGATTGCGCAGGACCTGGACGGTCTGCTCGCCGACGTCACGGCCGACGAGCTCCCCAGTGGCCGGGTCGACCGGTCCCATCCCGGCAGTGAAGAGCAGCCCGTTGACGAGCAGCCCCTGCGAGTACGCCCCGGCCGGGGCCGGGGCCCGGTCGGTCCGGATCTGCTGCACCATGTCTCCAACTTCCGGTTGAGTGTCTGATGTGGACGAACACTGGTCACTGGCCACCGCCTCGCCAGCCGAGGTCACGGGACATCGCGTCGCAGTGGCGGGTCAGCGTGTTCACCAGGTGGTCACGGTGCGCCGGTCCCTCACCGAGCCGGACGCGGGGGATGGAGCAGCTCATCGCGGCCACCACGCGCCCGGTGCCGTCCCTGACCGGTACGGCGACGCAGAAGACCCCAGGGGTGTACTCGCCGTCGTCCTCGCCGAAGCCGCGCTCACGGATCTCCTGGACCCGCTCGAAGAGCTGCTGCGACGTGGCGATGGTGTGCTGAGTGAACTTGCGCATGCTCACGCCCTCGAGGCGTGCCTTCAGGTCCGCCGGATCAAGGTAGGCCAGCAGTACCTTGCCGAGGCCGGTGGCGTAGGCGGGCAGTCGCATCCCGACCCGGGACACCAGCCGCAGCGGATGGTCGGCCTCGACCTTGGCGATGTAGACGTTGTCGATGCCGTCGAGCACGGCGAGCTGCACGGTTTCGTTGAGCTTGTCGCGGGCCGCCCGCAGGTGCGGTTCGGCCCGGCGGGCGAGACTGTCCAGGTAGGCGAAGCTTTGCGCGGTCTCCCAGACCCGCACCCCGATCCGGTAGCGCCGCCGCTCCTCATCCAGATAGATCCAGCCACGGCCCACCAACGTGCCCAGCAGCGCGTGCAGGCTGCTCTTGGGAAAGCCCAGGTCCTGGCTGATCTGCGGGAACGTCGCGCCGGAGGGGTGCGCCGCCAGGTACTCCATGAGATCCAGAACCCGCTCGGCAGACTTGACACCGGTCGTGGACTGGACGTTCGGCGGGGGGTTACGGGTGGCGGTCATGACGCTGGCCTCCTTGCGTGCTGGGGTGTGACCGGCTGTCCCGACCAGGTTCGATCGGGAAGCGCGCCGCGTTGCCCGGGTCGTGCAACGCCACCACCTCATCACACACGCGTCGATACTGTTTGATGGCCCGGCGGCACGCGGCGGCGTCCTCGGCGATGCCGATCGGGAGCTCCTCGGCGATGTTGCGGTCGAAGAACGCCGTCTCCAGCAGGCCGACCACGCCGTCGGCACAGCGGACCCGGACGCCGGCCGACCCGGGGTGGTGGCCGCCGGTCGTCTCGAACTCCAGCCCGGGCGCCACGGTGACCGGCCCGTCGGTCAGCACGAGCCGCCCGGCGACCGCCAGATCCCGCAGCAACGACCAGGTGCCGCTCGTGAAGTAGAACTCGGTCGGTGGGTGTCCCGGCGGCGCGCACAACATCTCCCGTACCCCGGCGTACGAGGCGTAGATCGTGGCCCGCGGGAGCAGGTTCGGCAGGAGACCGCCGGTGTGGTACGTGATCGTCTGGGTGAGCAGGACGAAGTCGACGTCCTCGCCGCGGACCCCGAGCGCGCCGAGGGCCTCCGGCAGCAGCCGCACGTCGTGGAACGCGCATCGCGGGTCGAGGGCCTGATTGGCCGTCTCCAGCGCCGCCCGGTCGGCGTCGCCGATCGGCAGGCCGGTGTCGATCAGCCCGGTCCGCTCGCCGTCGGTGACCAGCCAGACGTAGAACCACAGGTCGTAGAAGTCGTGGTCGTTGCGGCCGAAGAACGCCGCCGAGCCCACGATCGGCATGCGGGCCACCGGCGCCGCCGCCAGCCGCCACGGGCTCGTCATTGGTCGAGCACCTCGACCAGTCGCTTCGCAAGCGCGGCACCGTCGCCGGGCCGGAGTCCCATCGGGTTGACGACGAGCACGCCCTGCCAGGCGCGGTCCTCGCCGACGTGGATGCGAGGCGTGCCCCGGTCCAGCTCGCGCACAACGTCATCGGCGTCGCGACCGGACGCGGACAGGTCGATCTCGAGTACCGGCACGTCGAGGTGGTGCTCGTAGCCGTCCCGGACCGCGCACCGGGCGTCGGCCTCCAGCACGGCCCGGATGTCGGCCAACTCCTGCGCCCCGTGCCGGTGGTGGGCGTCCGGGTCCCGGACGAACGCCCGCAGGGCGACGAGCAGACCGACGATCTGCTCGCGGCCGACCTTCATGCCCCGGCCGATGCCGTGCCGGCCGCGGACGGGGTCGGCGCCGGTGATCTCCGAGCGCTGCCAGGTACGGGGCCGGATGTCCATGTCCTGGTGGTGCAGGGCGACGGCGCCGACCAGGTCGGCCCGGCCGCAGAGGATCCCGGCGGTGTGCGGGCCCCGGAAGGCCTTTCCGGCGCTGATCGCGACCAGGTCGGCGCCGCCGTCGAACAGTTCCGCGAGCCTCGCCAGGGGTGGTACGTCCATCGCGGCATCGACGAGCACCGGCACATCGGCGCGGTGGGCCAGTTCCGAGACCTCGGCGATGCCGAGGTGGTCGCCGCCGCGGCCGGGCCGCCACAGCACCAGCGCGGCCCGTTCGTCGAGCTCCCGGACGAGCTCGTCGGGGCGGGTCGAGCCGGGATAGCCGATCTCGACCAGGTCCGCGCCGACGGCGGTCAGCGCGTGGTCGTAGGGGTCCCGGTGGGCCCGCTGGATGATGACCCGGCGGCGGGGCCCGGCGACATCGGGCAGCACGTCGATCGCCGCCGGGCGGTCGCCGGCGAGACAGACGGCGGTGGCGAGGCTCAGGGCCGCGGCGGCGCCGCTGGTGACGTAGGCGGCGGGCGCGCCGAGCAGGGCCGCGATCTCGGCGCCGGCGGCCTCCTGGAGCTCGTCCATGCGCACGTTGCGCGCGCCCGCCGCCCGCATCGCCTCCACGACGTCGTCGGACAGCGGCAGGCCGCCCAGCCGGGTGGCCGGCCCGACCGCGTTGATGATGGTGCGCACGCCCAGTTCAGCATAGATGTCCATGTGTCGATGCCCTTTCAGATTGGTTCGGCGCGGTACACGATCTCGCCGGCCCGGACAGTCAGCACGGCCGCGACGGCCGGGGCCGGGTCTTCGGTCACCCGCAAAACCGCGACGTCGGCCGGTGCACCGGCGCGGAGGGTCCCGACGCCGGCGCCGTCCAGCCCGGCGACCCGGGCCGGCGCCACCGTCGTGCGGCGGACCACCTCGGGCAGGGCGACGCCGAGCCCGAGGAACTTCGCCATCACGTCCGGCAGGCCGCCGACGATGTCGCGGGAGTAGGTGTGCAGGTCGGAGCTGATCGTGTCGGGCAGGAACCCGGCGCCGACCGCGGCCCGGGCCTGTTCCAGGTCGAAGCCGCACATGCCGTGCCCGACGTCGAAGAGCACGCCGCGCTGCCGGGCCTCGGAGACCAGGTCGACGACCCGGCCGTGCTCGGTGTACGGGGTGCCGGACAAGCCGGTGAAGCAATGAGTGAGGACGTCGCCGGGGCCGAGCCGGGCCAGGATGTCGGCCAGAGACGCCGGCGGCGGCCCGAGGTGCACCATCAGCGGCAGCCCCTCGGCGTCGGCGACCTCGCGAGCCCGGTCCAGGGCGACGACGCCGTTGTCGCCGGCGACATCGGCGGACGCCCGGACCTTCACGCCGATGATCCGTTCCCGGTGTTCGGCGATCGCCGCGCGGCAGGCGGCGGGGTCGACGTACGGGAGGGTCTTCAGCTCTCCGGAGAGCAGGATGCTCGTGGCACCGACGGTGGAGATGTTGATGAACGCGCCGATCCGGGTGCGGGCCTGTTCGACCGTACCGCGGACGAACGCCCCGAACAGGTGCGCGCCGGCGCTGCCGGTGTCCACCATGGTCGTGACCCCGCTGGGCGGGCCGACCACGTCCGGATCGACACCGAGGTCCTGGCCGACGAAGACGTGCGTGTGCAGGTCGACCAGGCCAGGCGTCACCACCAGCCCCGACACGTCCACGACCCGGTCCGCCGCGCCGGCGGTGCCGGCGATCCGCCCGTCGCGCACGACGACGTCCCCCGGGGCCAGGGTGCCGGTCTCGGGGTCGCAGACCAGGCCGCCGCGGAGCACGAACCCGTTCATGCCATCACCTCCGCTGCGCTCCGGCGCCGGCCTGCCTGATCCCTGCACCCCTGATGACCGGCCCCTCCACTACGCTCCGGACCGGTCATGCGCCCTCCGCTGCGCTCCGGACCGCTCATGACAGCCTCACCGGCTGCCCGGTGCGGGCCGACTCGGCCGCGGCGGCGGCGCAGACCACGGCCAGCCGCCCGTCCTCGGCGGCCGGGACGGCGGGCTCCGGCCCGGCGCAGGCCGCCATGAACGCCGAGAGCTGCCGGCACAGCCAGTCGTCGCCGGCGTACGACTCGGCCCGCTCTCCCGCCGTGGACGACACGGCGAGCGTGCCGCCCTGCTCGATCCGCAGCTGCCCGGCGCTGCCCTGCACGACGGTCAACGACCGGGGGCCGGCCACGTGCGTGCGACCGAACGACAGCGCGATCCCGGCGACCGCCCCGGACGCGAACGTCCCGGTGATCGCGGCCGCCGACTCGGCTTCCCCGGCCAGGCCGGTGGTGCGGCAGGTCAGCTCGGCCAGGGGCCCGCCGACCAGCCACGGCAGCCGGTCGAAGCAGTGGTGCGCCTGCAGCTGCAGGATCCCGCCGCCGCGGCCGGCGTCCCAGTACCAGGACGGCGTGTCGGGCGTCGCCTCGACGATCACGTCGGTGACCGACAGCGGCTCCCCGATCACGCCGTCGGCGACCAGCCTTCGGGCCGCGAGCCACTCGGCCCGGAACCGGTAGCTGAACCCGACCATGAGCACGATGCCGGCCGCGTCCCGGGCCGCGATGATCCGGTCCGCCTCGGCGACGGTGTTGCACAGCGGCTTGTCGATCAAGACGTGGACGCCGCTTGCCGCCGCCTCGACGCAGGCGTCGGCGTGGCCGTCGTGAGGCAGCCCGAGGTAGACGGCGTCGACCGCGCCGGAGTCGAGCAGTTCGGGGAAGCCGGCGAACGGGATGCCGCCCGACCGGTCGGTCAGCGCGGCGGCGCGTTCGGGAACCGGGTCGGCGACGGCGGTGACTCGCACCCCGGGCAGCCCTTCGGCGGTCGCCGCCACCTTGGCGCCCATGATCCCGGCGCCGACGATGCCAAGCCTGATCACGACGTCGCTCCTCACATGCCCAGCAGCTCGCCGCCGTCGACGACGATGTCGCCGAGCAGGATGTGGGAGCTCTCCGCGGAGAGCAGGAAGCGCACCACGGCGGCGACCTCGCTGCCGCGGGCGACCCGGCCGGCCGGGATCCGGGGGCGGAACGCCAGCAGGCTGCCGTCGGCCAGGTCGTCGACGGAGGCGTGGTCGCTGGCGAGCTGCCGCATCATCTCCGTGTCCGTCGGCCCGGGCGAGACGGTGTTGACCCGGACCCCGCTGCCAGCGACCTCCAAGGCGAGGACCCGCAGCGACTGGCGCAGGGCGGCCTTGGACGCCGCGTAGGCGGCCTGCCGCATCCGGGGCATCCGCGCGGCGACGGACGCGACCGCCACGATGGACCCGCTCCCGCGGGCGGCCATGCCGGCGGCGTAGCGGCGGGCCACGTCGAAGCAGCCGATGGTGTTGACCCGGAGGATGCGCTCGAAGTCGGCAACGGTGACGTCGAGGGTGGGTGAACTGTCGAAGACCCCGGCGGCGATCGCGACCTTGTCCGCCTCGGCGGTCTCGTCGACCAGGTCCTGTACCGATTTCTCGTCGGTGATGTCGACGTGGCGGGCAGTCGCCTCGACGCCCTGCAACCGCAGCGTAGCCGCGACGCGTTCGACGAGGGCGGCGTCGATGTCGGCGAGGACCAGCCGGTCGCCGGGGCAGGCGCGGGCAAGGTCCTCGCCGATCGCCTGCCCGATGCCTCGACCCGCGCCGACCACGACTGCCGTTGTGCTCATGGTTGTTCTCCAGGTTCTGTGGCGGGCGCCGCCGCAAACGCGAACGCCCGGGCGGGGTTTGCGACCGTCATGCGGTGGATGTCCTCCTCGGACACTCCCCGGTCGCGCAGCATGGGCAGGAAGGTCTCGATCACGTTGGCGTAGCCCGGTCCGCCGTACGCGGCGAGCTGGCCCAGCTCGCAGATGTCGTTGGACAGCATCAGCTGCCCGGCCAGTCCCATGGCACACAGCTCGGCGACGTTGTCGGCCCGGAACGACAGGGGCGCGTAACCCTGCACGAAAGCCAGGTTGTCGATGTTGAGCCAGGCGCCCCGTTCGGCGATCGGCAGCCACCACTTCGTCCCGCGCCGGTCGCCCAGGTGCGACACGATGACGCGGGCCGGGTCGACCCGCTCCTCGGCGAGCAGGTCGAGCTGCTCGAGGGCCAGCTCGCCCCAGTGGGTGGTGTGGGTCATGATCGGGCAGCCGGTGCGGCGGTGGGCCCGGCCGGCGGCGCGGAACACCCGCTCCTGGTGCGGGGTGATGTGGCCGCGCTCGGTGCCGATCTCGCCGATGAAGCCGGGGCGGATGCCGCTGCCGTCGACGCCGTCGGTGATCTCGGCGACGAGGCGGTCGGCGAGGGCTTCGGTGCTGTCGGTGGTGATGTAGCCGGGGTAGACGACCTCGCGATACCAGCCGGCGCCCATCACGATGTTGACGCCGCTGGCCTCGCTGATCCGGCGCAGGGCCTGCGGGTCGCGCTTGAGCCCGATGTTCGTCGGGTCGCAGATCGTCCGGCCGCCGGCCGCGGCGAACCGGCGGACCTCCTCGACGGCGATCTCCTCGTCGTCGAGGATCGCCTCGTACAGCTGGCGCAGTCCCCACCCGTCGACCAGCACGTGGTCGTGGGTGAGGGTGTTGCCCATGTCCTCGGGATCGATCGGCCCGAGGACGGTCATGACCTTCCCGGCAAGACTTTCGATCATTTCACACTCCCTGCGGCGAGACCTGCCACGATGTACCGCTGAAACGCCAGAGCGATGAGCACCGGCGGGACGACCGTGAACATGGTGGCCGCGGCCAGCGTCGTCCAGGAGAACTGCTGGAGGTTCTGCAGGCCGGCCACGACCGGCGGCACTGTGAGGGCGTTGGTGAGCACCAGCGAGTAGAAGAACTCGCTCCACGCCTCCAGGAAGACCAGCAGGCCGGCGGCGATCAGCCCGGGCCGGGCGATCGGGGTGACGACCACCAGCAGGCAGCGCAACCGGGACGCGCCGTCGACCTCGGCGGCCTCCTCCAGCTCCTTGGGTACGCTGTCGAAGTACGTCTTGAGCAGCCAGATCGCCAGCGGCAGCGTGAACGCGTTGTAGCTGATGATCAGGGCGAGCGACGTGTTGAGCAGCCCGAGCTGCCGGAACGCGACGAAGAACGGCAGCACGATCGCGATGGCCGGCACCACCCGGGAAGCGAGCAGCAGCAGGTACGCAAGGCGCGAGCCGCGGAACTCGTACCGCGAGAACGCGTACCCGGCGGCACCGGCGATGACCAGGTTGCTGGCGACCACGGCGACGCCGACGACCAGGCTCCGGGCGATCGCCGGCATCAGCCGGGCGACCGCGTCGGTGCTCGAGACGATCCCGCCGTCCTGCCCGGTGGAGAACGGCGCGCTGTTGCCGGTGAAGATGGCGACATAGTTGGCCAGCGTGGGGTCGTGCGGCCACCAGTGGAACGGCTTGGCGCCGATCTCCGACGGACCCATGAAGCTGCTCAGCACGGTGAAGTACAGCGGGAACAGGATCCAGACGAGGAACAGCGCGAACCCGAGGTAGATCCCAGCCGAGGCGAGCCGTGAGCGCTTCACTCGACGCCCTCCGTGATAGTGCTCGAGCGGTACAGCAGCTTGACGAACACGAACCCGAGGACGAGCGCGATGCCGCCGAGGACGACGGCGGTGGCCGAGCCGAGGCCGGTGTTCGTGTAGACGAATAGCTGCTGGTACAGGTAGATCGACAGGACCGAGGTGGCGTCGCCGGGGCCGCCCTGGGTCAGCGCCCAGATCGTGTCGAACTGCATGAACCCGAAGATCGTGTTGATGATGACCACGACGACGATGACCGGCCGCAGCCAGGGCAGGGTCAGGCGGCGCAGCCGCTGCCAGGCGTTGGCTCCGTCGACCATCGCGGCCTCCGGCAACTCCCGCGGGATCGTCTGCAGCCCGGCCAGAAACAGCAGCCCGGTGAACGACGCCTGCCGCCAGGCCCCGGCGAGCATCGCGACGATGAGGGCGCCGGTGCTGTCCGACAGCGGCGCCACGCCGTCCAGGCCGAGGGCCAGGAGGACGCCGTTGAGCGCGCCCACCTCACCGTCGACGAACCATTTCCAGATCATGCCGACCATCACCCACGGGCAGGCCCACGGGACGATGAGCAGGCTGCGGGCCAGCCACTGGCCGCGGAAGCCGGTGTTGAGCAGCAGCGCGAACCCGAGCCCCAGCAGGGTGGAGACGAGCAGGAAGCCGACCGCGTAGAGCACCGTTGTGGTGAGCGCGTGCCGGAACTGCTCGTCGGCGAACAGCGTCTGGAAGTTCGCGAAACCCGCCCACCGCGCCTCGCCGGCGAAGCTGACCCGCTGCAGCGAGTAGATCGTCGTGCGGATCGCCGGCCAGGCGACCAGTCCCAGCACGAACACCAGCGCCGGGGTGGCGAGGACCAGCCCGAACCGGGCGTCGGCCCGGGCCCGCGGCGACGTGCGCCGCCGCGGGGCCGGGGCCATCGTCTCGGCCATGCTAGCTGCCCGCGGCGGCGAGGTTCTTGGCGTCCGCGGCGAGCCCGACGACGGTGTCCTTGACGCCGGCCTGGCCGAGCAGCATCGCCTGGAGCCGGTCGCCGACCTTGACCTGGAACGAGGCGTACCACGGGGCGACCCGCGCCGGGACCACGTCGCTCTGGTTGGCGAAGGCGTCCTCCAGCTTCGGCATGTCGTAGTAGTCCGGGAACGCGGCCAGGAAGTCCTTGTCCTTGAACAGCCCCGGGTACGGGCCGAGCAGCGCCGCCGCCTTCGCCCAGGACGTGAACGTGGAGTACTTGCCGGCCTCGTCCTTCCAGCCGTAGAACTTCAGCAGCTTCCAGGCCTCCTCGGCCCGCGCGCCGCCCGCCGTGGCCCCGATCTGGATGACCTCACCGATCTGCAGCGTCTTGCCGGCCGTGCCGGGGTGGCGATACAGCATCGTGACGTTCTTCGACTCCGGACCGTCGGCCGTGCGCACGATCTGCAGGAAGTAGTGGTGCAACTCGAAGAACGTGGAGTTGCCCTGTGCCATCGCGGTGACGTGCGCGCCCGGGTCGGCGGTGAGCACCTCCTTGGACGTCAGTCCCTCCTGGTACATCGCCTTCCACCACTCCATGACGCCGAGCGTCTTGGCGTCGTCGGCGAAGACCGGGGCACCCTTGGCGTCGAACGGCGTGATCCCGTCGGCCAGCAGGTAGACGAGGAAGTACTCCTCAAGGAACTGCTTGGTCCAGTAGCCCGCGTACGGGCTGGCCACCCCGGCGGCCTTGAGCTTCTTGCACTGCTCGTACACCTCCTCCTTCGTGGTCGGAGGTGCGCTGATGCCGTGTTTCTGTAGGTGGCTCTGGTTGTACATGAGACTGTGCACCGCGGAGAAGTACGGGACGCTGATGATCCGGCCGTCCGCGAGCCGGTGCCGGGCCGCCGACGCGGGGAACATGTCGTTGAGCATGTCCTCGACGCCGGCGAACTTGTTGAGCGTTCCGGCCCAGCCCGCGTCGACGTACTTGGTCGAGGCGTAGGCGAAGTTGTAGAAGGCGTCGATCGCCTGGCCGCCCTGCAGCCGCGTCTGCAGGGCCGGGCCGTAGCCGACGTTCGGGATGAGGGACAGATCCACGCCCACGCCGGACTGGTCCTTGAAGGACGACAGCAGGGTGCGGATCTGATCCGGGTACGCCTCCCAGGCGGTCATCGACAGCGTCCCGGGAGTGTCGTTGGTCTTCGGAGTGGACGCACCGCCGCACGCAGCGAACAGCGACGCCGTGGGAACGGTCAGGCCCGCCGCAAGCGCGCCGCGCAGCAGGCTCCGACGAGAGATCGACGTGCTGGTGGAGAACAAACCCGGGATTGGGCGCCGCTCATCCATGTGACCCTCCGGCCGGCCAGATGGTTCATATACATGAACCTAAGTTCTGAGATGAGCATTCGTACCAGGTCAGTGAGGCGCAAGCAAGAGACGCTTCATCGAGTTGGGGTCGGACGGGTCCCGGATCCGGACCGCGCCATTCACGTCGAGTGCCGCAACACGCCCTGCCCGCCACCTGCCGACGTGCCACGGACCGCCTGATCGAACTGCTGGCCCGGCGCGCCGGCGGCGACCCGGACGCGATCGAGCGCCCGCCCGGCGTGGTCGGTCTGCCACTTCAGCGAGTTCTGCGCCCCGTAGGGTTGCGGGTGCCGACAATGACGTCCGCCCTGTTCACGGTCACTTTGACCGCCACAACGAGATCTTGCGTCTGTCAACGTGCCCGGGTTTGTCGTACCGCTGACGACCGCTGGGCGAGGATGTCTGGTTGTGTTGCTCCGACTGGCCTACCTCGGCGTGACCAACACGCTGGCGATGCTGCGCCTGCTGCCCATGAGCGACCGTGCCAGGGACGCTGAAATCCTCGCACCTGCAAGGCCGGACGCTCAGATGGCGACGGCGTTCGAGACCTTCCACGCCCCGTCGACGGGCACCATGGTGAGTACCACGCGGTTCTGGTCGACCTTCTCACCCGTGATATTCGTGTTGCGACGGTACTGGTTGAGGTAGAGCAACAACTCGACGCGTTCCGGGCCGGCGCTGACGACGCCGGAGGCGGACACGGCCGCGCGGACGATTGCCTGTTCCGACACTGCGTTGGGTTTGAGTGCGGCGGTCGTCCGGCCGTACTCGTCGGCGAATTGGCCGGTCACAAACGTCCGCGCGTTCGCGACGCTGGTGTCGAAGCTGCGGTAGTCGTACGAGAAGATCGCCTGCGCGGCGGCGGTTGCGGCGGCGAGCGACTGGCGGACCGCCACGTCCCGCTGGTGCGCCTGCTGGTGCTCGTACCAGCCCGCGCCGGCGAGACCCAGACCCAGCGCGATGGCAAGGGCGAGCGCGACGACGCCCTTGCGGTACCCCTTCGGAAACATCGGCATGACGGACCTCCTGCTTCAGCCGACGAACTGCAGTCGGGACACGAGCCAGCGGCCCGATCCGCGGTCGTGGGCGACGTCGACCTGGATGCGGTAGTGCGAGGCGCGCCCCTCCGGCGACTTGGCGTTGCGGACGGTCGCGTCGACGGCGACCAGCACGACGGCGGTGCTGCGGTCGCCGGAGACCAGTGCTGCGCGGAGCACCGTCCCGCGCGACTCGACGTTGTTCTCCACGACCGCGGCCCGCACCTGCGTCTGGCCGCGGGTGAACTCGTCGCGGAAGTCGCCGGTGGCGCCGGCGACGATCCGCTGCAGGTCGCGGTCGACGCTGGCGGCGCTGACCGAGACGAAGTTGACGGTCGTCTGTTTCGCCGCGGCGAGGGCCTGCTGGTGGGCGCGGTCGAGCATCCGGTCGTCGTACCAGCGGCTGCCGAAGACGCCCGCCCCTGTGACGGCCGCGCACATGACGACCACCAAGACGATGGTGCTGAGCGCGGGCCGGGAGAACCGGATCCGGCTGCGCGGGGCCGACTCGCGACGCTGCACCGTGCGGCGGTGCGGTCGCGGCCTGACACGCTTACCCGGTTCCGGCGCGCGCTTCTGCTCCGTCGTGGACTCGATCGTGGACTCGGTCGTGGCCTCCGCCGCGTCCGGTGGGGCCAGGGAGTCGTCGGACAGGACGGGCTCCTCGTCGAGATGTCGCAGGACGGCGGTGATCGGGTCACGCTGCCGCCGTGTGCGGCGGGTGGCCGTGCGGCGCCGGACGCTGCGCGGCGGGAGCTCTGTCCTGGCCGCGCCGCCGTGCACGAGCTTCAGGGTCGGGTGCTCAGGTGCGGACACAACTGCCTCCATCCGAAGGTGCGCTACGGGGTGAGCCCGGCCAGCAGGAGCTGTTTCCAGGACTGGTCCCCGGCGAGTTCGTACTGCCCGCCGGTCGTGCCGAACAGCAGCGGGTGGCCGTCCGTGCTCAACGCCAACCCGGACGCCGGGTCGTACCCGCCGGTCTCGCCCGATGGGCCGGGCGGTGGTGGGTCGCTGCCGCTGGGGCGCGGTGCGTTGTTCGTGCCCCGGACGCTCGAGCCCTGGGCCTGGTCGGCGGCGCCGCAGCGGGTGCCCTGCCCGTATTTGCAGGGCGGTGGGTCGTCGACGTTGAGCACCAGACCGAGGTGGGCGGTGCCGTCCCCGGGCGTGACGGTGAAGCCGCCGGCGACCGCCAGCGGATACACGACGAGGATCTGCTCGATGCCGGGCAGGCGGCGCGCTGCGACGCCGTTGACCGACACGAGGTTGCCCAGCAGCGTGCCGATCGTGGGGTCGAGCGCGTCCAGCAGCGTCACGAGTTCTCGGGCGGCGGGTGGCGCATCGGTGATGAGCCGCCGCAGGTCGGGGTCGGACGAGCGCAGTGTCGCGGCGATCTGCGCCAGTCCGCTCGCCCATTGCCGGATCGCCGCCGCGGACTCCTCCTGGGTGGTGAGCACGGTGCGGCCGTCGCGCAGCAGGGTGAGCGTCTGCGGCAGGCTCGCCGACGCCTCCCGCAGGATCAGGTCGCCGGCGTCGAGGATGCGGCGCAGCGCCTGCTCGTTGCCCTCGAAGGCGGTGCCGAACTCGTCGATGACGATGGACAGGGCGGCCGGGTCGACGGAGCGCACGAGCGCGTCGAGGTTGGCCAGCAGCGTCTCGGGGGCCAGTGGGACGCCGGTGCGGCTGCGCGGGATGACCGAGCCGTCCCGGAGGTACGGGCCGGCGTCGGTGGCCGGGCGCAGGTCCAGGAACTGCTCGCCGACGGCGGAGCGCTGTCCGACGACGGCCCGGGTGTCGCTCGCGACCCGGACGCCGTCGTCCAGCCGCAGCCGTGCCCGGGCATTGCCGTCGTGCAGCGTGACGGCCTCGACCCGGCCGACCGGCACCCCGCGGTACGTGACCGGCGCGTTGGCGAAGAGGCCGCCCGCCTCGGCGAAGTCGGCGTAGACGACGTACCCGCGGCCGAGGAGCCGGTCGCCTAGCCCGACGTACGTGACGCCGACATAGACGACGCCGACCAGCCCGACCACGAGAAACGCCAGGACCTGCAGCTTGGCGGAGCGTCGGATCATGGCAGCAGCCCTCCTCCGAGAACGTCGGGCAGCCCGCCCTGCCGCCCGGTGACGGCGCCGGTCGCGGGTGGCAGCAGGCAGCCGGGCGACAGTGCGGTGCCGGGCGGCAGCACCGTTCCGGGCGGGAAGACGGTGCCGGGCGGCACGATGCCGCCGGGCGGGAGCAGGCTGCCGGGCGGCGGGACGCTGCCGGGCGGCAGCAGGGTGCAGTCCTTCGGCAGGTCACAGCCGGACGGGGGCCGCCAACCGGGCGGCAGTACCCCGCCGACCGGCAGGCACGGCAGCGGCAGTACGCCCGGCAGCGGCGGCGTGGTGACCGGCGGCTTCGGGCTCTTCCCACCCGTCGCCGGGTTGGACTTCCCCGGTTGTGCGCCACCGGTCGCCGCTGGCGCCGGACCGGCCGGCGCGGTCGCGACGAGCAGGTTCGAAAGGATCGTCGGGGCGTCGAGGTCCGCGGTCGCTCCGAGGTTGACGAAGTCCCCGACGATCGCGCCGGTCACGTTGGGCGGGAACGGGAACGTCAGCATGAAGTCCAGGGACTTCGGCAGCGCGTCGCCCGCCTTCACCAGCTGTTCGAAGATCGGCTGGAGCGCGCGCAGGGACGCCAGGGTGTCGTCGCGGCTCTGGTTGACCACCTGGGTGCCGACCCGGCCCAGCTCACCCAGGGCGGTCAGCGCGAGAGTGAGCTGCTCCCGCTGCTCCTCGAGAACGGTCAGGCCCGGGGCGAGGGAGCCCAGCGCCGTGCCGATGACGTCCCGCTGCCGGGACAGCTGCCCGGTCAGGCGGTCGAGCGAGTCGACCGCGCGCACGATGTCGGCCTTCTGCTCGTCCAGGCCGCCGACGAAGGTGTCGAGCTGGTGCAGCACGTCCTTCGCCTCCGGCTCGCGCCCGTCGAGAGCCTTGGCCAGCTCCTCGTTGATCGTCTTGAGCTGCGCCAGGCCGCCGCCGTTGAGCAGCATGCCCAGCGCGGCCAGCACCTCCTCGACCTCGGCCGCCCGCCGGGTCCGGTCCAGCGGCACGACCGCGCCGTCGGTCAACCGGCCCCGCGGCGGCTCGGTCGCCGGCGGGTCGAGCGCCACGTACTTCTCGCCGAGCAGGCTGGTCTGGCGCACCGCCGCGGTCGCGTTCGCGGGCAGCCGCACGTCCCGGGCGATCCGCAGCCGAACGCGGGCCGTCCAGCCGGACAGCGAGATCTTCTCCACGCTGCCGACGGTCACGTCGTCGACCTTCACCGCGGCCTGCGGCACCAGGTCGAGGACGTCGGCGAACTCGGCCGTCACGTGGTACCCGTCGCCGCCGGATGCCCCGCCCGGCAGCGGGAGCCCGGCGACGTCGGGCAGCCCGCAGCCACCCACGAGGAGCGCGCCGGCGAGCAGCGCGACCAGGTGCCGTCCGGCGCGCTTCACGGCGTGCCTCCCAGGATGCCACCGACGGTGAGATCCCGCGTGACACCGGGCAGCTCGGGCAGTCCAGGTGGTGCCGGCAGTCCGGGCGCGGCCGGCTGGGCGGGCGCCGCGGCGCCGTTCGCGGCGGCCGGCAGGCCGAGAAGCTTGCGCAGCTGGTCGGTCATCGGCAGTCCCCGGGCGTTGAGGGTCTGGGCGAGTGCGAAGCACTCCTTGGGGATCTGCGCCGTCGGCACGAGGTCGACCATGACCGAGCACACGTAGCTCGCCGGGTCGTACGGCCCGAGCGCGTTGTCCCGCGTGTCGAGCGTCCCCGACGTGGCGTTGTAGGCCAGGTTGAGGTTCGACAAAGCCAGCGGGGTGACGTCGAGGATCTCGATGATCGCCTTCTGCTGCCGTATCAGGATGCCCGTCACGTCGGCCAGGGCGTCCACATCGGACTTCAGCGCGTCGCGGTTCTCCCGGATGAACGTGGTGACGTCGCCGAGCGCCGTCGCGAGGCTGCGCAGGGCGGCGGCCAGCTCGTCGCGCTCGCCGGCGAGCTGCCCGGCCACTGCGGCGAGCTGCTGGTTGAACCCCCGCACCTGCTGGTCGCTCTCAGCGAGAGCGGTGGTGAACAGCTGGAGGTTGACGACCGTGCCGAAGAGGTCCTGCCGCCCGTCGGCCACAGTGGACAGTGCGCGGTCGAGCCCGTCGAGCGTGGCGTGCAGGTTGTCGCCATTGCCCTCGAGATTCGCCCGACCGGCAGCGACGAGGTCCTTGAGCGCGCCGTCGGCGTTGGCGCCGCCCGGCCCGAGCGCCCGGTTGAAGTCGTCGAGCGCACGGTAGATGTCGTCGATCTCCATCGGCGCGGCCGTGCGCTCCACCGGCACGTCGGCGCCGTCGCTCAGGGCCGCGCCACCGTTGTACGCGGGGGTGAGCTGCACGTACCGGTCGCTGACGACGCTGGGCGGGATGATCAGCGCCTGGGCGCCGGCCGGGATCCGCCGGTCGGCGTCGTACCGCATCTCCACGCGGACGGTGCGGCCCTCCGGAGTCACCGAGACCACCTCGCCGATGCGCACCCCGAGCACCCTGACCGATGAGCCCTCGTGGATGCCGACCGTGCGGCTGAAATGCGCGACGAGACGCCGTTGCGGCCGCCCGGCCGGGAACACGACGGCTGCTGCCGCGGCGACGGCGAGCACCACACCCGCCGCGATGAGACGACGCCTGCGCATCTCAGCGCCCTCCCGTCGTCGGCTGGTACGGCTGGAGCAGCCCGCTGACGTAGGAGTCGAACCAGCGGCCGTTGCCGACCACGTTGGCGAACGCGTCGACGAACGGCCCCATCCTCTGGATGGTCTGCTCGAGGTTGTCGCGGTTGCGTTGCAACGTGGCCACCACGCCGCGCAGCTGCCGCAGGGCCGGCTCCAGCTGCTGCCGGTTGTCGGCGATCAGGCCGGACAGCTGCGTCGCGAGCGCATTGGTGCCGACCAGCAGGTCGTGGATGGCGTCCTTGCGGCGGCTGACCTCGGCCAGCAACGCGTTGCCGTCGGTGACGAGCTTGCGGAACTCCTCGTCGCGCGCGGCGAGCACCCCGGTGACGTTGTGCGCGCGGGCGAGCAGCTCGCGCAGCTCGGCGTCGCGGTCGCCGACCGTCTTGGACAGCCGCGACAGCCCGTCCAGCGACAGCTGCACACTCGCCGGCGTGTCGGCGAATGTCTGCGCCAGCGTGGTGAACGCGTTCGCCAGCTGGGTGGTGTCGATCGAGTCGAGCGTGTCGGCCAGGCCGGTCACCGCCTGGACCACGTCGAACGGCCCGGCGGTGCGCTCCAGCGGGATCTCGGCGTCGTCGGCGAGCCGGCCCGGCCCGTCGGGCGCGAGCGCCAGGTACTTCTGGCCCAGCACGGTCTTGATCCGGATCGTCGCGCCGGTGCGGGTGCCCAGCCGCACGTCGTGGTCCTCCAGCCGGAACCGCACACGCACGTACGGTCCGGTGTTGCCCTGCGCCAGGTCGACGCCGGTGACCTTGCCGACGCGGACCCCGGCGACGCGGACCTCGTTGCCGGGGACCAGCCCGCTGGCGTCGCGGAACGCCGCGCGGTACGAACCCTGAGCGGTCAGCGCCGCGAGCGCGTCGAGCTGGAACGCGCCGAGCATCAGCGCCGCCAGGACGGCCAGGCTGACCGCGCCGACCACGACCGGATTGCGTTCCCGGAACGGTTTCACGCGCCACCCCCCGGTTGCCGGCAACGCGCCGCCTGGGAGCTGAAGGTGGCCGGGTTGAGGTCGCCGCCCCCGGCCACGCTCACGTTGCCGTCGAAGTCGCAGAGGAAAAAGTTGAACCACGAGCCGTAGGACGCGACGCGGGTCAGCGCGGCATACCGCTGCGGCAGCCCGCCGAGCGTCCGGTCGATGACCGCGGCGTTGTCGTTGAGCGTGCCCGACAGGGTGCCGAGCGCGTTCACGTCGGCGGCGATCGCCGGCCGCGCGTCACCGAGCAGCGAGGCGGTCGCCCCGGTCAGCTGGCCGAGGTTCACCAGGGCGTCGCCGATCGCCAACCGGTCGGCCGCGAGCCCCGACACGAACTGCTGCAGCTGGCTGATCGTCACGTCGAGATCGCCGCTGTGGTCGTCCAGTGTGGACAGTACCGCGTTGAGGTTGGTGACGACCCGGCCGATCACCGCGTCGCGGTCGGCGAGCGTGTTGGTCAGCGAGGCGGTCCGCTGCAGCAGGCTCGCCATCGTGCCGCCCTCGCCCTGCAGAACCTGGATGATCTCGAAGGCGAGCTGGTTGACGGCCTGCGGGGTCAGCGCGGTGAACAACGGCCGGAAGCCGTTGAACAGCACCGTCAGGTCCAGCGCCGGGGTCGTCTGCGACTCGGGGATGACCTGGGACGGCCGCAGCGGCACGCCGTCACCCGGTCCCTCGCTCAGCGCCACGTACCGCTGGCCGACCAGGTTGCGGTACCGGATCTTCGCCCGGACGCTCGTCGTCAGCGGGATGTCGTCGGCCACGGTGAAGGCGATCTCCGCGACGGTGTTGCCGGCGACCTTGATGTCGCGGACCTCGCCCACCTTTACGCCGGAGATGCGCACGTCGTCGCCGACGAGCAGCCCGGTGACGTCGGTGAAGCGGGCCCGGTAGCGGGTGCCGCCCGTCGAGAACGCGCCCAGCGTCTGTGCGAGCAGGGCGGTCAGCAGCACGGTCACGGCCGCGAAGACGGTCAGCTTCACCAGCGGTGCGAGCACAGTCCGGTTCATGGCGCGTTCACCACCGCTCCGCGCAGCAGCGGGCCCCACAGCAGTACCGCGATGTCCGGCACCTCGGCGGGCGGCACGCCCATCGTCGCGCCCAGCAACGGCTCCAGCAGCTTGCGCTCCTCGGCGGTGCCGGCGTCGGCGGTGGGCAGCGGCGCCGCAGGGACCGAGCCCGGGATCAGCCCGACGGGCAGCTTCGACGGTCCGGGCCGAGCGGCACCGTAGTCGTACCCGTCGTTGATCGGGGTCTCCGGCGCGGGGACGTGCGGGTCCGGCAGGCCCCGGCAGTCGGGGCCGTTCCTCGCGCCGTGCACCGGCTCGTCCTTGCCTGGCACGAACCTGCCGTTGTCGCGGGTGATCTCCAGCGTGATGCGCATCCGCCCGGAGGCGAACACCTGCTCCACCCGCGGCTGCAGCGCCACCAGGCCATGCATCAGGCAGGGATACTCCGGCGCGTACGCGGCCAGCAGCTCCAGGACCGGCCGGCTCACGTCACCGACCTGGATGAGCTGGTCGCCGTGGCGTTCGAGGAAGAACCGGGTCACGTCGGCGGCCTCCGTGCTGTCGGCGAGGAACGCGGCGAGCTGGGTACGCTGGTCCGTGACGGTCGTGGCGGTCACCGACGCGTCGCGCAGGATGGCAAGCAGGTCCGGCATCGCGCCGTCGTAGACGTCCAGGACGTTGGCGAGCCTGCGCACGTCCTCGGCGATCAGCGGCATGTCCTTGTTCAGCGCGGCGAGGTAGCCGTCCAGGGAAACCAGCTGCTCGCCGAGCTGGTCGCCCTTGCCGTCGAGGGCCGTGGCGATCGCGCCCAGGGTCGCCGCGAGCTTGTCCGGCTGGATCGACTGCAGCAGCGGCAACGCGTCGTCGAGCACGCGCTCCAGCTCGACGCCGCTCGCGCTGCGGTCCTGCGGGATCACGTCCCCGTCGCGGATCGGGCGGCTGCTCTGCTGCGCGGGGGGCACCAGCGCGACGTACCGCTCCCCGAACAGCGTCTTGGGCAGCAGCCGGGCGCTGACGTCGGCGGGGATCTGCGGCACGAGCGCCGGGTCGAGCGCGAGCCGCAGCCGGGCGCCGGCGCCGGCGCTGGAGACGATGCGCACCTCGCCGACGACCACGCCGTGCAGCTTGACCTCCGCGCCGGGGCTCAGCTGCATGCCCGTTCGGCTCGCCCGCAGCGTCACCCAGGTCGTGTCGTCGAACGCCTTGCGGTATTGCAGCACGGCGAGGCTGAGCGCCGCGCCGAGCAGCGCCACGAAGGCGAGGCCCAGGAATCTGTGCCGCGCGTTCATCCGGCGATCCGCACCGTGGTGGTCGCGCCCCAGATGGCCAGCGACAGAAAGAAGTCCACGACGTTCACCGAGACGATCGCCAGGCGTACCGCACGACCGACCGCTACGCCCACCCCGGCCGGGCCGCCGGTGGCGGTGTAGCCGTAGTAGCAGTGCACCAGCACGACGATGACGCTGAACACCAGCACCTTGCCGAAGGACCACAGCACGTCCTCCGGCGGGAGGAACAGGTGGAAGTAGTAGTCGTACGTGCCGGCCGACTGTCCGAAATAGACGATTGCCATCGTCCGGGTGGCGAGGTAGCTGGAGAGCAGGCCCAGCACGTACAGGGGGATCACCGCGATGAAACCGGCGATCATCCGGGTGGTGACCAGGAATGGCAGCGACGGCACGGCCATCACCTCGAGGGCGTCCACCTCTTCGGAGATGCGCATCGCGCCGAGCTGCGCGGTGAAGCCGCAGCCGACGGTCGCCGACAGGGCCAGCGCCGCGACGAGCGGCGAGATCTCCCGGGTGTTGAAGTACGCGGAGATGAACCCGGTGAAGGCGCTGCTGCCGATCTGGTCGAGGGCCTGGTATCCCTGCAGCCCGACCTCCGTGCCGGTGAAGAAGGTGAGGAAGCAGATGACGCCGACCGTGCCACCGGCGACGGCGAGCGCTCCGGTGCCGAAGCTCACCTCGGCGAGCAGGCGAAGGACCTCCCGCTTGTACCGCCGGATCGTCCGCGGCGTCCAGGCGAACGCCCGCAGGTAGAACGCCAGCTGTCCGCCGAGATTGTCGAGCTGTCGCAGGACCGGCATGTCAGCTCCCCTTCTGCGGCACGATCTGGAAGTACACGGCGGTGATGACGAAGTTCAGCGCGAACAGCAACATGAACGTGATGACCACGCTGTGGTTGACCGCGTCCCCGACGCCCTTCGGCCCGCCGCGTGCCGTCATGCCCTTGTACGAGGCGACGAGCGCGGCGACCGCGCCGAAGCACAGCGCCTTGATCTCGCCGACGACCAGGTCCGGCAGCTGCCCCAGCGCCTGGAAGCTGGCCAGGTAGGCGCCCGGCGTGCCGCCCTGCATGACGACGTTGAAGAGGTAGCCGCCGGACACGCCCACCACGCTGACCAGGCCGTTGAGCAGGACCGCGACCAGCATCGTGGCCGCGATCCGGGGCGCGACGAGGCGGTGCAGCGGGTCGATGCCCAGCACCTCCATCGCGTCCAGCTCCTCGCGGATCTTCCGCGCCCCGAGGTCGGCGCAGATCGCCGAGCCGCCCGCGCCGGCGATGATGAGCGCGGTGACGATCGGGCCGGCCTCGCGAACCACCGCGAGCACTGACGCCGCGCCCGTGAACGACTGCGCGCCGAGCTGGCGGACCAGGGAGCCGAGCTGCAGCGCGATCACCGCGCCGAACGGGACCGAGACGAGTGCCGCCGGCAGGATCGACACGGAACTGACGAACCATGCCTGCTGCAGGAACTCGCGCACCTGGAACGGCCGTCGGCCGAGCCCCCGCAGCGCGTCGAGGCAGAACGCGAAGAACAGCCCGGACTGGCGCAGCGGCGCGGTCATCGGACCCACCCCGGTTCGGTGTGGAAGGACCCCGGCGGCGGAATGACGCCGTGCTCGAAGCACCATTCGCCGGGCGGTCGCTCCGCCCGGCGCGGCAGGCCGTCCGACGGCTGCAGTTGCAGCGGGATCGGCGGCAGGGGCGGAAGCTCGACACCGGCGTCGGCCTCGGCCTTGAGCTCGTCGGCGTCCTTCTCCTCGGCCATGCCGATCGGCCCGACCCGCTGCGCGTTGAGAAACTGCCGAACCACCGGCTCGGTGCTCGACAGCAGCATCTCGCGCGGGCCGAACATCGCCAGGTGGCCGTGGTAGATGAGCCCGATATTGTCAGGCACCGTACGGGCCGTGTTGATGTCGTGCGTGACGATCAGGAACGTCGCGTCGATCTGCTGGTTGAGGTCGATGATCAGCTGGTTCAGGTAGGCGGTGCGCACCGGGTCAAGACCCGAGTCCGGCTCGTCGAACAGGACGATCTCCGGATCGAGGACCAGCGCCCGGGCCAGGCCGGCGCGCTTGCGCATCCCGCCGGAGATCTCCCCGGGCAGCTTCCGCTCCGCGCCGACGAGGCCAACCATCTCCAGCTTCTCCGCGACGATCGCCCGGATCTCCCGCTCCGGCTTGCGGGTGTGCTCCCGCAGCGGAAACGCGACGTTGTCGTAGATGTTCATCGAGCCGAACAGCGCGCCGTCCTGGAACAGCACGCCGAAGAGCTTCCGCACCTCGTACAGCTCCCGCTCGCCGAGACGGGTCAGGTCGTGCTCACCGATCCAGATGGCGCCCCGGTCCGGCTTGAGCAGGCCGACCAGCGTCTTGAGGAACACCGATTTGCCGGTACCGGACGGGCCGAGCAGGACCGAGATCTCGCCGGCGGGCAGGGTGAGGCTCACGTCGGACCACACCGGCTGGGCACCGAAGGACTTCGCCAGTGCCTCGACACGCACCTCGACGCCCATCCGGCCCTCCTGCCTGAACCCGTTGCCTGTGACATCGCGGCACGGGCGCCCGGCGTAACACCGCGGCCGGAATTTTTTCGCGACCGCCCGTCCGGCTGGTGGGATCGGCCGCCGCCGGTTACCGTGCGGAAACCCCCCGGTAACGAAGGTGCACACCCAACGCGATGACGGCAACGATCGAACCAGAGCTCGTGGACCGCGCCCTGAGGGCCGATCCGGACGCCACGGCGGCGCTGCTCGCCAGGCTGCGGCCCGGCATCGTCCGCTACTGCCGGGCCAGGCTCGGGCGGGTGGGCGGCGCGTACACGACCGCCGACGACATCGCGCAGGAGGTGTGCCTCGCGCTGCTGCGGGCGATGCCCAAGTACCGTGACCAGGGGCGGCCGTTCACCGCCTTCGTCTACGGGATCGCGGCGCACAAGGTCGCCGACGCGCAACGCGCCGCCGTTCGCGACGCCGGGACGGCCCCGCTCGACACGCTCGCTGACCGGCCCGACGCGGCGCCGGGCCCGGAGCAGCGGGCGCTCAGCACCGATCTGGCACGGCGCCTGTCCGAACTGCTGGCCCAGCTGCCCGAGCCGCAGCGGGAGATCCTCGTCCTGCGGGTGGCGGTGGGGCTGCCGGCCGACGAGGTCGGCGCGATCGTCGGCATGTCCGCGCCCGCGGTACGGGTCGCGCAGTCCCGCGCGCTGGCCCGCCTGCGTACGCTGGCAGGCGACACGTTGGGCGAGGTGGCGGCGTGAACGGGCCGGCGCGTGACCGCGCTGTCGAGCGGAGCGAGGTGACGTGGTGACGGAGCGCAGTGGCGAGCCGCCCGTCGACCTGGCCGAGATCCAGGCCGACGACGCGCTGCTCGACGCCCTCGGCCACGGCGAACCGGCACCGGACGACGACGACCTCGCCGGCCTCCTGGCGGGCTGGAGGGCAGACCTCGGCACCGACCTACCCGCGGATCTCCCGTCCGGCATCCCGGTGCCGCTGCCCGCCCGCCGCCGCACCGGCGTCCGGAGGATGCTCGCCGGTGCCGTGGCGGCCGCTGTGCTCCTCGGTGGCGCGGCGCTCGGCGCCCGTCATTCGGGACCGGACAATCCACTCTGGCCGCTCACCCGGGTGCTGTACCCGCAGCAGGCCCACGTCCTGGCGGTGGAGCACACGATCGCGCTGGCCGGCGACGCGGCGGCGGCCGGACGCCACGACGACGCCCGCCGCCTGCTCGACGTCGCCGCGACGGACGTGGAACGGGTCGAAGACCCGGCGACGCGGCAGCGGCTGCGAGACCGGATCGAGGAGATCCGCCGCTCCCTGCCGGCGGCGACCGGCCCGGCCGCACCCGCCAGCACGCCGCCCACGCCGGTCACCCCCTCGGCCCCGGCGCCGTCGCCGGGCGTCACCACGCCGGGCCACACCCCCGGATCGGGTGGCGGGGATCCCACGACCGGTCCCGGTGGCCTCGTCCCCGGCCTGCCGACACCGCAGGTGCCGCCGCTGCCCGGGCCGAGTCTGCCGCTGCCACCGCTGCTGCCGTCGCTGCCGCCCGGACTCACCGGCTGAGCCGACTCCCGGGCGTCGTCGGCCGTTGCCGTATCCGGTGCCCCCTCAACCACCGGTCACCGGGCGCGTGCCGGGCGAACCTGGCCACGTCCGCGAGCAGCGGCGTGAAGCGCTGCACCCAGCGGAAGACGGTGACGTGGTCGACCTCCGTGCCACGCTCGAGCAGCAGCTCTTCAACGTCGCGGTAGGACAGCCCGTAGCGCAGGTACCAGCGGACCGCCACCACGATCGCCTCAGGCGGAAACCGGAACCCAGCAAACGCCGAACGCGCTGGCAGGACAGGGCCTCGCTGAGCTCGACGCTTCACTGGTCAAGCGTGCCTCGATCATGCGAACCGCCAACGCAACAGCACCCCGCCAACTGTGGCGCGGATGACCGAGGATCAAGGACTTTCGGGGGTGCTCACCAACGGGCCAAGTTCGATAGGATTGAACAAGTTTCCGCAGGAGGTTCGTAGGGTGCGCACGACGGCAAGGCAGGACCGCGTCGAGAGCAACGGGCAGGCACTGGTCGGTGCACGGATGCGCCAGTTCCGCAAGGAGCGCGGGCTCACGCTGCGGGGCCTCGCCACCCAGTCCGGCCTGTCCATCGGGTTCCTCTCCCAGGTCGAGCGGGGCATCTCGGCGATCGGCCTGACCGCCCTCAACGGCGTCGCCGCGGCTCTGGACCGCCCGGTCGCCGAGTTCTTCCACGAGGAGGACCAGGCGGCACCGCCGCCGGCGCCGACCGACGACCTGCCGGACCATTTCACGTTGACCCGCGCCCAGAACGGCGCGACGGAGTACGTCTCCGGCCAGACCACCTACCGCATGCTCTCCGACCGCGGCCCGCACCTGGTGCTCGAGCCCATGGTCGTGCACATCGCCCCCGGCGGGCGCCGCGAGGAGGCCTACGGCCACGCCGGCGAGGAGTTCGCCTACGTGGTGTCGGGCGAACTGCTCTACGAGGTCAACGGCATCGAGCATCGGCTCTTCCCGGGCGACAGCCTGCACCTGCGCTCCAGCACCCCGCACCGGCTCTACAACGACACGGACGGGGTCACCACCGTGGTCTCGGTGGTGACCCCGCGCCTGTTCTGAAGATCGTTGTTCACTCTCACGTCAAAATCTTGTTGACCGCTTCCATGGTGGCCGTCCAGGCCGGCGTGCGCGGGTCGATCACGTCGAAATGGTCGCCGGCCAGCTCGAGCCGGACCACCCGGTCGCCGGCGGCCAGCGCGGCCCGGGCGTAGCGGCGGGACATGTCGACGAGATCCAGGCCGTCGGCCCGGCCCTGCACCACGACCACCGGCACCCCCAGCGGCAGCCGCAGCAGCGGGTCCGCCGCCGCCAGCGCGGCCTCGTCGCCGCACAGCGCCGCGGCGACCGCCCCGGTGCCGATCGCGCGCCGCTGCCCCTCGGTCAGGTCGAGCACGCCCGCCTGCGATACGACCACCGAGACCGCCCCGGGCGCGTCGGCCGCCGCCCGCACCGCGAGCTGCCCGCCGGCCGAATGACCGAACAGCACCAGCCGCGACGGGTCGACCCGGGCATCGGCGCGGCCCGCGAAGGCCAGGCCTGCGGCCACGTCGGCCGTCGTGGCCGCCCAGCCGTGGCGGTCCGAGCGCCGGTACTCGAGGTTCCACGCCGCGAAGCCACGCTCCGCCAGGTCGATCGCCATCGCGTCCATGAGGTCGGCGCCCCAGACCGAGCGCCAGAAGCCGCCGTGCAGCAGCACGGCGACGGGCGCCGGGCCGGTGCCGGCGGGCAGCCGCAGCTCGCCCCACTGCTCCGCGTCCGGACCGTAGGCGATGCGCCGGGCCGGGTGCCGCAGCCGGTGCACGGCCCGCCGGACGGCCCAGGTGACACCCCAGATCTCGCGGCCCTGATGGTGCTCCGACCCGGCCGCGACGGGCTGCGGGCCGGTCGCGGTCAGGTCGAGCCACACCGTGCGCGGGGCGTGCCGGCCCGGCGCCGTCATCAGCCGCCGGGCCGGTGCCGTGGGCCCGGGCAGCGCGACGACGGCGCCGGTCGCGCCCGAAAGCGCCGCCCCGAGGTCCGTTGCCTCGCGGACGGCGCCGTCCACGCCGAGCCCGGCGAACTCGGCCGCGGCCAGCTCGCGCACCAGGTCGAGGTCGGCGACCACGTCCGGGCCCACGATCACGTCGACGTTCACTCCGCCTCCCGTCGCAGCAGGGGCAGCACCACGCCGCCCAGCAGGTCCACGCCCCCGTCGTCGGTCAGCCCGTGCGGTGTGCCGAACTCCACCCGCCCGACGCCGGCGTCGATCAGCGTCTGCGCCTGGGCCGCGACCTGCTCCGGCGTGCCGGAGAACGCGAACAGGTCGAGCACGTTGTCGGGCACGAGCCGACCGGCGGCCTCGTGCTCGCCCCGGTCGACCAGCTCGGCGACCCGGCGGACGAGATCCGCCGGCACGCCCGCGGTCGGGTCGAGCTCGGCGACCACCGCGAGGTACATCGCGACCTCGGTGCGGGCCTTGGCCCGGGCGGCGGCGCCGTCGCGGTCGACCACGGTCACCGCGCCGAGCACGATCCGCACGTCGGTCACGGACCGGCCGGCCGGTTCGGCGCCCGCCCGTAGCCGCTCGCGCACCACTCCGATCATCGCCGGGTTGGCGCTGCCGCCGACCTTGATCTCGGCGCCGATCCGGCCGGCGAGCGCTGCGCCCTGCGCACCCCACGCACCGATCAGCAGTGGCGGGTCGGGACGCTGGACCGGGTAGCGCAGGGCGATGCCCGGCGCGAGCCGGAACACCCGGCCGTCGAAGCCGTCGGTCCGGCCGCCGAGCAGGCGGTAGACGACCTCGGCCGCCTCGCCGAGCGCGGCGATCGGGCGGGGCTGATCGATCCCGACCGCGCCGAGCCAGGTGCCCCGGGCCAGCCCGAGGTAGGCCCGGCCGGCCGAGGCGAGGTCGAGCGCGGCGACCTGCCCGGCGATCTCGTAGGGGGCCATCGAGTACGGGTTGAGGCAGGCGGCGCCGAGCCGCACCCGAGAGGTGGCGCCGGCCATCTCCAGCAGCGGGAAGATCGGCGGCTGGAACATGAGATCGCCGAAGACGGTCAGCACGTCGAACCCGTGCGCCTCGGCCGCCCGGGCGAGGCGGGCGTAATCGCCGGGCCGCTTGTCGCTCTGTATGCCCAGCCCGATTTCGGCCCGCGCCGGGGCACTCACGTGAGATCCGCCGATCGCATCCCGCGCCGGCGGGTGCGCTCGACCCGCATCACCAGGCGCTCCTCCGGATCGGGGCAGCAGAACAGGGTGTCGCGCTCCAGCCAGTCGCCGGCCGGCAGCGCGCGCTGCTTGGCCGCCAGGAACGGCAGGACGGCCGCCAGGGCGTACACGCAGAAATGCTTGCCGTCGGGCAGCCGCAGGTGGGCGCTGCGCTCCAGCTCGAAGCAGTCACCGACCGCCATCCCGCAGACGGAGCGGCCCTCGATGTGGTCGACGGTGACCCTGAGGTCGTAGATCTCCATGTCGTTGTCTTCGGACATTCCTCACCCTCCGATTCGGACGACGATCTTGCCGGTGGTACGCCCGGCGGCCAGGTCCTGCAGCGCCGCGGGCGCCCCTTCGAGCGGCTCGACCCGGTTGACCGGCGGCCGGACGGCGCCCGAGGCGCACAGGGCGAACAGCGCCTCGTAGGCGGCGGCGACCTCGTCCGGTCGCCGCCAGGGGTAGGCCGATCCCCACGAGAGGCCGACGAGGGTGGCGTTGCGGGCGACGAGGCGCATCGGGTCGACGGCCGGCGGCGGTCCGGCCGCGGCGCCGACGGCGACGATGCGCCCCTCGAAGGCGAGGCAGTCCAGCGAGCGGGCGAACACGTCGCCGCCGACGGGGTCGATCACGACGTCGACCCCCGCGCCGTCGGTGGCGGCCTCCACCGCCCGGGTGAAGTCCTCGGCGTGATAGTCGATCGCGACGTCGGCCCCGTTGGCGCGGCACACCTCCGCCTTCGCCGGGCCGCCGGCGGTGCAGATCACCCGCGCGCCGCGGGCGATCGCGAGCTGGGTCGCCGCGACGCCGACCCCGCCGGCCCCGGCGTGCACCAGCACGGTGTCCCCTGTGGACACTCCGGCGCGCTCCAGGCTGAACCACGCGGTCTGGTACGTCACCGGGATGCCCGCGCCGATCACCGGGTCGAGCGCGGTGGGCCGCGGCACGAGCAGGCCGGCGTCGACGGTGACGGTCTCGCCGAGGGCGCCGTGCGGCAGCGCCGGGCACCCGATCACCGCACGGCCGGCGTCGGGGCCGGTCAGGACCAGCCCGCTGAACTCGACCCCGGGCGTGACCGGAGGTTCCGGGCGCACCGGGTAGGTCCCGCGGCACAGCATCACGTCGAGGAAGTTGAGGCCGACCGCCTCGACCGCGACGGTCACCCGGCCCGGGCCGGGCTGCGGGTCGTCCGGCACGTCGGCGACGGCGAGCACGTCGAGCGGCTCGCCGTCGCGGTGGGCGACGAGGCGCTTCACGGCTGCACCAGCTCCGCGTGGTGGTGGACGATCCGCCAGCCGTCGCCGGTGCGGCGCAGCACGTCGGTGACGCGCGTGACCGACATCTGCTCCGGCCGCTCGTCCTCGGCGCGGGCGTACAGCTCGTAGCGGGCCACGCCGACGTCGCCCCACACGTCGATACGCTTGGCGCGGGCGACCAGCTCGGCCAGCACGGGCCGCCGGCCGGCGGCGTCGCGGTGGTCGCGGTACTCGTCCAGCTCGGCCCGGGTGCGCAGCGGCCCCGGCAGGTGCGACTCCCAGGTGGTGACGTCGGGGTCGAGGTGGGCGTCGAAGCGGCCCCGATCGCCGGCAAGGAACGCGGCGTACATGTCGTCGATCGCGGCGGCGATCTCGGCGGTGCCCACCGCGCACTCCGTCACGGCCG
Organism: Dactylosporangium sp. NPDC050588; assembly: GCF_040654975.1. NCBI lineage: Bacteria > Bacillati > Actinomycetota > Actinomycetes > Micromonosporales > Micromonosporaceae > Dactylosporangium > Dactylosporangium sp. NPDC050588. The sequence goes on from NZ_JBFAJA010000027.1 coordinate 74,056, forward strand.
CACCCCGGCCCGGTCGTCGCGCACCACGGCGCCCCCCTTCATCACCCATCGCACGCCCCGCAACGCTGAGGTGTCCGCGGACGGGTCCTGGTCCATCGCGATCAGGTCGGCGAGCTTGCCCGGCTCGACCGTGCCCAGGTCCTGCTCGGCCCGCAGCCAGCGAACGGGCCCGAGCGTGCCGGCGTAGAGCGCCCGCTGCGGCCCGATGACCGAGGACATGTGCTCCAGCTCGCGGACGGTCGCGTTGGTGCCCTCGAACGGCCAGAACGGCGGCATGTCGCTGCCCAGCAGCACCTCCACCCCGGCGGCGACGGCCAGCGCGAAGCTCTCCAGGTGCCGGTCGCCGGCGCCAAGCGACCGCTGCTGCATCCAGTCCGGCACACCGAGCTCGTCGAAGAACTCCTTGCACCGGGTGACGAGCAGGGTCGGCACGAGAGCGGTGCCGCGCTCGGCCATCCGCGCGGCCAGTTCCGCGGTCAGCTGGTAGCCATGCTCCACGCAGTCCAGGCCGAGCTCGACCGCCTCGGCGATGACCGGCGCCGGCCCGGCGTGTGCGGTGACCCGCCGCCCCCAGTCGTGCGCGGTGTTGAGCACCGCGGCCAGCTCGTCCGGGTGCAACTGGCGGGTGTCGATCGACTCGTGCTCGCCGGCGATACCGCCCGAGATCATCACCTTGATCAGGTCGGCGCCGGCGCGGATCTGCTGGCGCACCCCCCGCCGGAACCCGTCGACGCCGTCGCACTCGAGCGTGTCGCTGCCCTCGTGGCCGTGGCCGCCGGTGCAGACCAGCGCGCGGCCGGCGGTGAAGATCCGCGGCCCGGGCGTGCGGCCGGCCTCGATCGAGCGGCGCAGCGCGAAGTCGGCGTGGTCCTTCTCCGCGACGCAGCGCACCGTCGTCACTCCACAGTGGAGGGTACGCCGGGCGCCGTCGGCCATGTAGAGCGCGAGCTCGTGTGGGCCCATCTGCTTGAGCCGGTCGCCGGCGGTGCCCGGCAGGGTGAGCGACAGGTGGGTGTGCATGTTGGTCAGGCCCGGCGTGAGCCAGGCGCCGCCGAGGTCGATGCGGGTCGCGTCGCCGTCGATCTCGGCCAGCACCCGTTCACGGGGCCCGACGGCCGCGATCCGCTCGCCGATCACCCAGACGGCTGCGTCCTCGACCGGCGCGAGGCGCCCGTCGACCACCGTACAGTTCTCCAGGACGACACTGACGCTCATGCCCTCTCCTCCGCTTCGCTCCCCCGATGGCATGAGCTCACCCTGTGCCCATGATGATCGGGCCCTCCGCTCCGCTCCGGACCGCTCATGCCGCTCATACATCCACTCCGTAGGTCGTGCGGGCCGCGGCGGCGGAGACGTAGCCGTCGGCCACGTCCTGCAGGACGGCCTCCGGATCGCGCGCGGCGGGGTCCCCGTGCCCGCCGCCTCCGGCGGTCAGTACCGTCACCCGGTCACCGGGTGACACCGCCGTGCGGGCCGTGCTGACCGCGCGCTGCTGGGCCGTGCCGGGGAACAGCAGGATTCGATTCGCCTCCGGGGACGCGCCGCCGTCGCTCGCCCAGGGCCGGGACTTGGTCTTCTTGATCACGGACAGGAACTCGCCCGGGGTCACGAACCGGATGTCCCGGCGCAGCCCGGGTCCGCCACGGAACCGGCCGGCCCCGCCCGAGTCGGTGCGGATCTCCATCCGCTCGAAGAACATGCCGGTCTTCGCCTCCAGCACCTCGACCGGCGTGATGCGGGCCTGGGTCTGGCACGGGTGGTTGGCCGGCCCGATGCCGTCGTGCCCGGGCGCCCCGCCCCAGCCGACCGGCTCGTTGTTGGAGACCGCGAACAGCGATCCGGTGTCCGGGTGGACGCCGACCATCATGAACCCGGGCACGTCGCCGCCCGACGAGGCCGGCAGCCGGCCGCCCATGCCCTGCGCCAGCGCCTTGTAGATCAGCTCCAGCGCGACGGTGCCGGTCCACTGGGTGAACGTCGCGGCCGGGTAGACGGCGTGGAAGAGCGTGCCCGGCTCGGCGCGCACGATCAGCGGCGCGAAGTGGCCGGCGTTCGTCTGCTCGGTCGGCGTGGTGATCGCCTTGAACGCCACCCGGCAGGTGGCGATCGTCGCGCCGAGGGGCAGGTTGACCGGGCCCGTCACGGCCGGCGACGAGCCGGCGAAGTCGACGGTGAACGTGCCGCCGGCGATCGTCACGGTGACCCGCATCAGGATCGGGTCGTCGGTGATCCCGTCGTCGTCGAGCCAGTCCTCGGCCGTCCACGAGCCCTGGGGCAGGGCGTCGACGGCCTCCCGGGCGGACCGCTCGGCGGCGGCGACGACGGTGTCGACCACCGCGGCCACCGTTTCCCGGCCGTAGGTACCGAACAGCTCGGCGACCCGCCGCTCGCCGGTGCGCAGGCACGCCACCTGGGCATGCAGGTCGCCAAGCACCGCGTCGGGCATGCGCGAGTTGAAGCGGATCAGCTCGTGAATCTCCCGGACCGGCTCGCCGCCCGCGAATACGCGGGTGCCCGGGAACAGCAGGCCCTCCTGGTGTACGTCGGTGGAGTCGAGCACGTAGCCGGGGTCCTTGGCGCCGAGGTCCATCCAGTGGGCCCGGACGCAGAGGAAGGCCACAAGCGCGTCGTCGACGAACACGGGCGCGAACAGCGTCGCGTCGTAGGCGTGCGCGGCGTTCCAGTACGGGTAGTTGAGCAGCACGATGTCGCCCGGCCGCAGCGTGTCCCGGCCGACGTACTCCACGCCCTTGCGGATCGAGTAGTCGTTGGCGCCGAGGAAGCGCGACAGGCCCGTCGACTCGGCGACCAGGCGCAGGCCGGCGTCGTAGATCGAGATGCCGAAGTCGTGGACCTCGTAGATGACCGGATTGAACGCGGTGCGCACGAGCGCGGCGCGCATCTCCTCGGCCGCGGCCACAAGGTAGCTGCGCACCACCTCGGCGGTGGCGCCGTCGACCTCAGGCATCCTCGACCCCGTAGACCTCGCGGGCCCGCTCAGCCGACACATACCCCTCGGCCACGTCCTCGCGCACCAGCTCCGGGTCGCGCTCGCGCGGGTCGCCGTGCCCGCCGCCACCGGCGGTCAGCAGCGTGACCCGGTCCCCAACGGCGACGACGGTGCGCTTGGTGCTGACCGACTGTTCCCGGTCGGTACCCGGGAAGATGATCACCCGGTTCGCCTCCGGGGGCCGTCCGCCGGAAAGCGCCCACGGCCGGGCCTTGGTCTTCTTGATGACCGACAGGAACTCCCCCGGCGTGACGAACCGGATGTCGCGGTGCAGGCCCGCCCCGCCGCGGAACCGGCCGGCCCCGCCGGAGTCGGTGCGAATCTCCATCCGCTCGAAGAACATGCCGGTCTTCGCCTCCAGCACCTCGATCGGCGTGATCCGCCCGGTGCTGCCGGAGACGTGGGTGGCGGCGTTCATGCCGTCGTGGTGCGGCGTGCCGCCCCAGCCCACGGGCTCGTTGTTGGACACCGCGAACAGTGCGCCGGTGTCGGGGTGGATGCCGACCATCATGAACCCGGGCACGTCGCCGCCCGACGAGGCCGGCAGCCGGTCGGGCATGCCCTGGGCGAGCGCCTTGAGGATCAGCTCGACCGCGACGATGCCGGTCCAGAGCGTGAACGTCGGCTGCGGGTAGACGGCGTGGAACAGCGTGCCGGGCTCCGCCTTCACCACCAGCGGCGCGACGGTGCCGGCGTTGGAGGGCTGGTCGGCCGACGTCAGCGACTTGAGGATGACCTTGCAGATCGCCTCGGTCGCGCCGTAGGGCATGTTGACCGGCCCGGCCACGGCCGGCGACGACCCGGCGAAGTCGACCGTGAACGTGCCGTCGGCGATCGTGACGGTCACCTTCATGTTGATCGGCTCGTCGGTGATGCCGTCGTCGTCGAGCACGTCCTCGGCGGTCCAGGAGCCTTGCGGCAGCGCGGTCAGGGCCGAGCGGGTGCGGGCGGCGCCGTCGGCGATCATCCGCTCGATCGTCGCCTCGACGGTCGGCCGGCCGAACTTCTCGACGATCTCCAGCAGCCGGCGCTCGCCGGTGCGCAGCGCGGCGATCTGGGCGTGCAGGTCGCCCATCACCTCGTCGGGCATGCGCGAGTTGAACCGGATCAGCTCGTGGATCTCGCGGACCGGCTCGCCGCGCGACACCACCTTGGTGCCCGGGAAGAGGATGCCTTCCTGGTGTACGTCGGTGGAGTCGAGCACGTAGCCCGGGTCCTTGGCGCCGAGATCCATCCAGTGCGCGCGGACGCAGAGGAAGCCCAGCAGCGGCCCGCCGGACTCGAACACCGGGGCGAACAGCGTCGCGTCGTAGGCGTGCGCGGCGTTCCAGTACGGGTAGTTGAGCAGCACGACGTCGCCCGGGTGCAGATTCTCCCGCCCGACGTACTCCACGCCCTTGCGCAGCGAGAAGTCGTTGGCGCCGAGGAAGAACGTCAGCCCGGTCGCTTCGGCCACCAGCCGCAGGTCGGCGTCGTACAGCGAGAGCCCGAAGTCGTGGACCTCGTAGATGACCGGGTTGAACGAGGTGCGGATGAGCGTCGCGCGCATCTCCTCGGCCGCGGCGAGGAGGTAGGAGCGCACGACCTCGGCGGTGGCGCCGTCGAGCGAGGTCATGCGCCCTCCGCTTCGCTCCGGCCGCACGACCTCCGAGCTGAATCCATGATGACCGGCCTCTCCGCTTCGCTGCGAACCGGTCATCGCGCACGCACCAGCAGGTAGCCGTGCGCGTCGACCGACACCCGCTGGCCCGAGGGGACCACCGTCGTGGACGTGCCCTCGTCGACCAGCGCCGGGCCGTCGAACGCGTCGCCCGGCGCGAGCAGCGCCCGGTCGTAGACGTCGAACGGCACGACCGCGCGGGCGCCGAAGTCGAACGCGTCCCGCCGCCCGAGCAGGGCCCGGGCGGGGTTGCCGTCGCCCGGCGGCGGCTCGACCAGTGTCGGGCTCGCCGTGCGGCCCACCGCACGCAGGCGCAGGTTCAGGATCTGCAGGCGGTTGGCCATCGCGTGGCCGTACCGGGCGGAGTGCAGCTCCTGGAAGGCCGCCCGCACGCCGTCGGGGTCGAGCTCGCCCCCGATCGTGACCGTGAGGCTGTGCTCCTGCCCGAGGTAGCGCAGCTCCAGCTGGCGCTGCAGGACCGCCAGCTGCGCGGGCACGCCCTGCGCGCTGAGCGAGGCCAGCGCCTCGGCCTCGACCTCGGCGAAGGTCGCCTCGACCGCCGCCGGCTCGACCTCGTCGAGCGGGGTCATCAGGGTACGGCTGAAGTTGTCCTCGATGTCGGCGCTGAGCATGCCCCACGCCGAGAAGCCCGACGGCGCGAACGGCACGATGACCTCCGCGATGCCCATCTCCCGGGCGAGCAGCGGCGCCAGCAGCGGCCCGGCGCCGCCGAAGGCGAGCAGCGAGAACTGCCGCGGGTCGCGGCCGCGCTCGACGGTGATCTGCCGGACCGCGCCGACGGTGCGCGCGAGCAGCACGTCGAAGATGCCCGCGGCCGCCGCCTCGACCGGCAGCCCGAGCGGCGCGGCCACCTGCTCGTCTAGGGCCTTGCGGGCTGCGTCGGCCTGCAGCCCCATCTCGCCGCCGAGGAACCGGTCCGGGTCCACGTAGCCGAGCGCGACGGCCGCGTCGGTGACGGTTGGGCGGGTGCCGCCGCGGCCGTAGCAGACCGGGCCCGGGTCGGCGCCCGCGCTCTGCGGGCCGACCTTGAGCAGGCCCCGGTCGAGCCAGGCGATCGAGCCGCCGCCGGCGCCGATGGTGCGGATGTCGTACGTCGGGATCAGCAGCGGGAAGTGCTCCAGCTGCGCCTCGTGGGCGGCGACCGCGCGGCCCTGCTCGATGACGCACGCGTCGAGCGAGGTGCCCCCGATGTCGAAGGTGAGGAGGCTGTCGCGGCCCAGCGCGCCGGCGAGGTACGCGGCGCCGACGATGCCGCCGGCCGGTCCGCTGAGGACGGTGTGGGTCGGCGAGCGCTTGGCCGCCTCGCTGGTCATCGATCCGCCGCCGGAGCGCATGATGAGGAAGCGCCCGGCGAAGCCGCCGTCGGCCAGGCCCTGCTCCAGCTCGTCGACGTAGCGTTCGAAGATCGGGCGGATGTATGCCTCCAGCACGGTGGTGCTGGTGCGCTCGTACTCGCGGTACTCGCGGGCGATGTCGGTCGACAGCGAGAGGCTGACGTCGGGGTACCGCTCCCGGATGAGGGCCGCCGCGGCGCGCTCCTGCGACGGGTCGAGGAACGCGTGCAGGAAGCAGATGGCGATCGACCGCACGCCCTGGACCTCGACCAGCTCGCGGGCGGCGGCCAGCACCGAGTCGGCGTCGAGGTCCTCGACCACGCGGCCCTTGTAGTCCAGCCGCCCCTTCACCCCCGCCGTGTGCCGGCGTTTCACTAGGCTCGGCGGGCGCTCGTACTGGAAGTCGTACATGTGGTCGGACGGGACGTTGCCGCGCCCGATCAGGAACACGTCCCGGAAGCCCTCGTTGGTGATGATGCCGGTCGCCGCGCCGCGGCGCTCCAGCACCGCGTTGAGGCCCAGCGTCGTACCGTGGATGAACAGCTCCACATCGGACAGATCCGTGCCGAGCGCGGCCACCGCGGCGAGCACGCCGTCGGCCGGGCGGGCCGGGGTTGTCGACGCCTTGCGGAACCGCACCTGGTTGGTCCGGGTGTCCAGCTCCATCGCGTCGACGAACGTACCGCCGATGTCGACGGCCAGCCTGAGGCTCACACCAACTCCCCAATCTCCGGCACCCGCCAGCAGGCGGCCCGGCTCTCCCCGTACTGCTGCAACTGCTGGTCCTCGCCCCGGCACCGGTCGGTGACGAACGGGCACCGGGCCGCGAGCGCGCACCCGGCCGTCGCGTCGGCCTCCTCCAGGTCGCGGACCAGGGCTGTGCCGGGCGAGAGGCCGCGCGACAGCAACGCCCGCGTGTAGGGGTGCCGCGGCCGCGCGAAGACCTCCTCGACCGGCCCCTCCTCGACGATCCGGCCGAGATAGAGCACGACGACCCGGTCGGCGAACCCGCGGACGGTGGCGAGGTCGTGCGAGATGAACACCGAGCCGTGCGAGCGGTCCGCGGCGACCTCGTCGATCACCGCGAGGATCTGCGCCTGCACGGTGACGTCCAGCGCCGACGTCGGCTCGTCGAAGACGATCAGGTCCGGCTCGGCGACGAGCGCGCGGGCGATGCCGACCCGCTGCGCCTGGCCGCCGCTCAGCTCGTGCGGCCGGCGGGCGAGGATCGAGCGGTCCAGCTCCATCCGGTCGAGCACGGCGGCCGCCCGGCCGGCCCGCTCGGCCGCGGGGAGACCGAGCGCACGCAGCGGCTCGCCGATCGCGTCCTCGACGGTCCGGCGCGGGCTGAGCGAGCCGATCGGGTCCTGGAAGACGAGCGAACTGCGGGCCGCCGTGACGCTGCCGCGGGTCGGCTTGGCAAGCCCCACGATGAGCCGGGCGAGGGTGGACTTGCCGCACCCGCTCTCGCCGACGACGCCGATCCGCTCGCCCTTGGCGACGGTGAGGCTGACCCCGCGCAGCGCGTGGTGCCCACCCCGGCCGAACCGGCTCTTGTACACCATGTGCGCGTCGTCCACGACGAGCACGGGCTCGGCGTCCGCGGTCGTGGCGGCCCGCCGGGCCGGGGTGCCGACCGTGACGTCGGCCGCCTGCCCCGCCTCGACGGCGTCGTGCAGCGGGTGGAAGCAGGCCGCCATCCAGCGCCGGCCCTGCTGCGCCGGTTGCGGCCGGGAGGTCCGGCAGTCGTCCTCGGCGTGCGCGCAGCGCGACGCGAACGGGCACGCGGCCGGGGCCTCGCGCAGCAGCGGCATCGCGCCCGGCGTCACCACCACGGGCCGGCCGTCGAGGTCGGGCACCGAGCGCAGCAGTGCCCGGGTGTACGGGTGCGCCGGCGCGGTCAGCACCTGCCGGGCCGGGCCGGTCTCGACGACGGTGCCGGCGTAGAGGACCACAATGCGGTCGCACACGGCCGCGATCGCGTTGATGTCGTGGGAGATCAGCAGCACGCCGCGGCCGTCGGTGTCGGCGGCGTGGCGGAACTGCCGCAGGATCTCGGCGGTCAGCGTGACGTCGAGGCCCGTGGTCGGCTCGTCGGCGATGAGCAGGCGCGGCGCACACCCGGTGGCGAGCGAGATCATCACCCGCTGGGCCATGCCGCCGGACAGCTCATGCGGGTAGGCACCGAGGCGGCGGCGGGCGCTGCGGATGCCGACCGCCTCGAACAGCTCCAGCGCCGCCCCGCGGGCCCGCTCGCCGTCCATGTCCTGATGGGTCCGGAGCCGGTCGACCAGCTGCCGCCCCGCGGTCCGGGTCGGGCTGAGCGCGCCGCGCGGGTTCTGGAAGCACATCGCGGCGCCGTGGCCGCGGTGGTGGGCCAGCCGCTCGGCGGACATGGTCAGCACATCGACGCCGTCGAAGCCGACCCGGCCGGTCGCCACCGAGCCGGTGGGCAGCATGCCGACGATCGCCCGGCCGACCATGCTCTTGCCGCCGCCGCTCTCCCCGACCAGCCCGACGACCTCGCCGGCGTCGACGGTGAACGAGACGTCGCTGAGCGCGGCGACGCGGCCGCCGATGACGACGGAGAGATTGTCGATCGAAAGCAGGCTCACGTGCGGCTCCTCACCGTCGGACCCGGTCGGCGCGCTCCTGCAGGCCCTCACCGAGGAGGCTGAAGCCCAGGACGCAGACGAGCAGTGCGATGCCGGGCGGCACCGAGGTCCACCACCGGCCGGCGACCACGTCACCGGTACCGAGGCTGATCATGGCGCCCCACTCGGCGTCGGGCACCGGGATGCCCAGCCCGAGGAACGACAGTCCGGCCAGGGTGAGCATCGCCCAGCCGCAGTTGAGCGGGGCGATCACCCGCACCGGGGTGATGCTGTTCGGCAGCACGTGCCGCCACAGCAGCCCGATCGTCGAGGCGCCGGAAGTGCGCGCGGCGTCGACGTAGGTCAGGTCGCGGATCGTGCGGACCTCGGCGCGCACCAGGCGGGCGTAGGCCGGCGCGTTCACCAGTGCGATCGCCACGGTCAGGTTGAGCGGCCCGCTGCCCAGCAGGGCGGCGACAGTGAGCGCGAGGATGAACGTGGGGAACGCCTGGAAGATGTCGGTCAGGCGCATCAGCACGTCGTCGAGCCAGCCGCCAAAGTAGCCGGCGACGACGCCGAGGATGCTGCCCAGCACGACGGCGACTGCGACCGCGGCGACGGCGATGCCGAGGTCGATGCGGCCCGCGTACAGCAGCCGGCTCCACACGTCCATGCCGTTGACGTCGGTGCCGAACAGGTGTGCGCCGCCGGGCTCGGCGAGGGTGGGGGCGGCCCCGTCGATCTCGTTCGGCCCCCACGAGCTGAGCAGCGGGGCGAGCAGCACGGTGAGGGCGACGACGGCCAGGATCCCGGTGCCGGTGGCCACCAGGACGGTGCCGAAGCGGCCGTCGCGGCGGTCGCGGCCTTCCCGGCGGCGGCCGGTGCGCAGCAACGACATCAGATCCTCACCCTCGGGTCGAGCATGGCGTGCACGACGTCGGCGATCAGGAACACCACGACGTAGCAGAACGCGATGACCAGCACCGACCCCTGCACCACCGGGTAGTCGCGGTAGAGCAGGCCGCGCAGCGCCCATTGACCGAAGCCCTGCCAGGAGTAGACGTACTCGATGAGCACCGTCGAGCCGATCGCGAAGCCGAAGACGAGGGCGGCCAGCGACGGCAGGCGTACCAGGGCGGCCCGCACCAGGTAACCGCGGCGCAGCAGCCGGCCGGGCAGCCCGTGGGCCTCGGCGGCCGCGTAGGGCTCGGACCGCAGCACCTCCAGCGCCGACGCGCGCACGCTGCGCAGCAGCGGGGCCACGATCACGATGACGAGCGTGAGTACCGGCAGCACCAGGTGCCATAGCGCCGACGTCAGCGCCGGCATGTTGCCGGTCAGCAGGGCGTCGAGCGCGTCGGCGCCGGTGATCGGGGTGAGGTCGGTGTCCGGGTCGACGCGGCCGCTGGGCGCCGGGAACCAGCCCAGGCCCGCATAGCCGACGAGGATCAGCACCAGGCCCAGCCAGAACTCCGGCATCGAGTTGCCGATCAGCGCGAGCACCCGGATGCCGTGGTCGCCGGCCCGGTTCGCGTGCCGGGCCGACCACAGCCCCACGACGGTGGCGATCACCACGGCGATCGCCACCGCCAGCACGACCAGCTCCATCGTGGGGCCGATCCGCAGCGCCATCTCGCTGCCGACCGACTGTCCACTCTGGATGGATGTGCCGAAGTTCCCGGTGATCAGGCCGCCGAGGTAGTCGGTGAACTGGCGCCACAGCGGCTGGTCGAGGCCGAAGCGGGCACGCGCCGCCGCCTCGTCGGCGGCGGTCGCGTTGGGCCCGAGGATGGTCCGGATCGGGTCACCGGGCAGCACCCGGACCAGCAGGAATGTCAGCACGACCACCCCGAGCAGGACCGGAATGAGCTGGAGCAGCCGGCGGGCGACGAACCGGAGGACGCGCATCTACGCCGACGCACCCAGGTAGCGCAGGCGGGCCAGGCCGTCCATCGGCTGCACCCAGCCAACCACCGACTTGCGCACCGGCAGGTTGAAGTTGGGCTGGCAGATCACGACCCACGGCACGTCCTCGGCCATGATGTCCTGCACCTGTACCCAGAGCTGGTTGCGCGCGCCGGTGTCCACGGTGGTGTGCGACTGCTGGTAGATCTGCTCGATCTTCGGGTTGGTGTAGTTGGAGTAGTTGAGGTTGGCGCCCTGCACGAAGCTCGTCGCCAGCATGTACTCGACGTCGTTGACCCACAGCTGGCCCGAGGTGATCTGCAGCGGGATGTTTTTCTTCCCGCGCCGGTCGGCGAGCGTCGCCGGGTCGAGCGGGGTCAGCTTGAGCTCGATGCCGGCCTTGCGGGCCTCGCTCTGCACGAGCACGGCGAGCTGCTGCTGTTCCTCGTTGTCGGCTTGGAAGACCAGCTCCGAGGTGACCGAGGTCTTGCCCGACGCGGCGAGCGCCGCCTTGGCCTTGTCGATGTCGTACGTGTACGGGTACCCCTTCTCGGAGTATCCCGGCATGTCCAGCGGCACGACGCTCTTCGTCGGCCGGGCGTCGCCGCCGTACACGTTCTTGATGATCTGCTCGTACGGCGTGGCGTAGGCCAGTGCCTTACGCACGTTGACGTCGTCGAACGGCGCGTTGGTCGTCGACATCTGGATGGCGATCTGCGAGTTGCTGGCCGCGGACAGCACGGTGACGCCGGAGGCGTTCTTGAGGTCCTTGATGTCGCGCGGGCTCGCGCCCAGCGCGATGTCGATGTCGCCGGCCTGTAGCTGCAGCCGCTGGTTGGCGGCGGCCGGCACGACCGAGATGCGGATCGTCTTCGTCTTGGCCGGGTCCGCGCCCGGGTAGGCGTCGTTCGCGGTGAGCTCGATCTCCTGGCCCTGGGTGGCCTTGGTGACGTTGAAGTAGCCGCCGGTGGGCGGGTTCTTGGCGAACCACTCCTTGGCCCACGGGTCCGCGTCGGTGACGTGCTTCTTCGCCTCGGCCGAGTCGAAGACGTAGAGCGAGATGGCCTGGATCTGCCTGGTCAGCGCGCTCGGGAACTCCTGGTGGAACTCGACCGTGTAGTCGTCGACGACGACGACCTGCTCGGCCTTGGTGAGGCCGATCGTGCGGTAGATGCCGGCGACGTTGGCCTTGGCGGCGAACGCCCGGTCCTTCGACCACTTCACGTCGGCGGCCTTGAGCTCGTTGCCGCTGGGGAACTTGACGCCCTTGCGGAGCTTGAGCGTCCACACCTTCTTCTCGGCGTCCGGCTCGAACGACTCGGCGAACGTCGGCATGATGTTCTCGGTGTCGAGGATCCTGCTGCCGCCGACGGTCTTCACGCCGTAGTCGATCATGTATGGGAAGACGTTCTTGTACAGCATCAGGGCGGTCAGGTCGAAGCCGACGAAGTCCTGGTCCCAGCTACTGATGTAGCTGGACACCGCGATCTTCAGGGTCGACGACTTGGCGCCGCCGGAGGCCGACGACGAGGTGTTGTTCTTGCTGCCGCTCGCGCAGGCGCCGGTGGCGAGCAGGAGCGCGCCCACACCGCCGAGCTGAAACACGGAGCGGCGGGAGAGAAGGGGAGAGTCTGCCATGTTCACTCCTCTGTTAGCCCGACCTGCCCGATGTTCTATCAGGCATGAGTTCAGTGAACAAGACGCATCCCACAGTGAACAGGAAAGATACTGCTCATGGCAGCATTGTCCGGCCGTACGGAGGATGCCTCGGATCAGCTTGTTCACAGGATTTCACAAGCACGAAACCGCAGTCCGAGCGGCCCGAGGCAGCGGTCAGCGTGTTCGCGGGCGCCCGTCAGCGTCCGGGGAACCGCAGTGCGTCAGCACCCAGCAGCTTCGCGTGCCGCGCCTCGCTCAAAGGCCGGCCCGCTCGGCCACCGCACCGACCGGGCGCCGGGACCCACGGCCAGGGCGTGCGGCAGCCCGCTGTGTTCACCATCGGTGGGCGAGGCCTTCCTGATATCTCACGCCTTCCACCTCCGCAGCGGTCGCCATCCTCCGGAAATCCATTTTCAGTGGCTTGCTGCCCACCGCCGTCGGCGCCAGCGCACTGACCGCGTTCGCGATGTCCACCCTCTACGCCCTGCGACCCCGCATCGATGTGCCCGGCGCGGTCACCAGTGTCCGCTGGATCACCGAGATCCTGGCGCTGCCCCGGCTGTGGCGCTACGCCGTCCCGGCGGCCAGTGCCGCGGTCGAGGAGTTCTTCTTCCGCGGCGTGTTCCTCGGCGGCCTGCTGGCCACCGGCACACCGGTCTGGGCGGCGATCGCGATCAGCGGCGAAACGGCGGTGACCGCCGTGGTGGAGCTACCGGGCTGGCAGGTGGTGGGCTACCGGGCCCTGCCGACGTCGCGACCAGGTACGGCCCCGTTACCGGCGCCTCCAGCCGCGCGCTCGTCGACGGCGTCGTCGCCCTCGACCGGCCGGGCTCCGGCAACTCCTGATCAAGAAAACGCACCTGATGATCGGCCGAGGAACCGCAGTGCGTTGGCGCCCAGCAGCTTCGCGCGCTGCGTCTCGCTCAGGAAGCCGGCCCGGTCGACCACCGCACCGACCGGGCGCTCGCCCAGGGGATACGGGTAGTCGCTGCCGACCATGACGCGGTCCTCCCCCAGCGTCTCGACCAGCAGCCGCAGGGCGGCCGGGTCGAACACAACGGAGTCGACCGAGAGTCGGTCGACGTAATGCGACGGCGGGTGGGCCGAGCGGCCCCGGACCACGTCGCCGCGGCGGTGCCAGGCGTTCTCGGCCCGGCCGAGCCAGAAGGCGAAGCTGCCGCCGCCGTGCGCGAAGCAGATGCGCAGCGACGGTGGTACCGCGTCGAAGACGCCGCCGAGGATCATCGCCACGATCGACAGGTGGGTCTCGGCGGGCATGCCGGTCAGCCAGCGGGCCATCCACCGGTCCAGGCGCGGACCGGCCGGCATGTCCCACGGATGCACGAACACCGGCGCGCCCACCGCCGCGCAGTGCTGCAGGAACGACACGATGCCCGGATCGTCGAGGTCACGCTCGCCGACGTGGTTGCCGATCTCGACGCCGGCGTGCCCGTTGGCCAGGCAGCGGTCGAGCTCGGCACAGGCCGCGTCCGGGTCCTGCAGCGGCACCTGGCAGAACGGCACGAACCGGCCCGCGCCCTCGGCGGCCAGCTTCAGCGTCAGGTCGTTGAAGATCCGGGCGACCTTGACCGCCTGGGCGGCCGGACGCTCGTAGGAGAAGAACACCGGCGTCGGGGAGATCACCTGCAGGTCGACGCCATCGGCGTCCATGTCCTCCAGGCGCGTCGGCGCGTCCCACGTCGACGGGCCGATCGGCCGGAACTCGGTGGACCCCACCATGATCATTGCCGCGCGCTCGGAGTCGACGCGCAGCCACGGCCACCCGGTGCCGCCACACTCGGCCGCGAGGTCCGGCCAGCCGAACGGCACCAGGTGGGTGTGGACGTCGACCCTCATCCTTTGCCCGGGTGCACGGTGCCGCACCGGGTGCAGGTGCGCGCCGTCTCGTCCGCGTAGAACGCCTGGAACACGGGCGGCAGGTCGACCACGATGTCGCGGACCTGCAGCTCGACCTCGTGCACCTTGTTCCCGCACGACGGGCAGTACCACTGGAACTTCTCCAGGGTCCCCTCCTCGCGCACCCGCTCCACCACGATGCCGATCGAGCCGGCTTCACGCTGCGGCGAGTGGGGCATGTTGCCGGGCAGCAGCCACATCCCGCCCTCCTTGATGTGCACCGTGTCCGGGCCGTCGGGTGTCATGACGTCAAGGTGCATGTTGCCCTTGATCTGGTAGAAGAACTCCTCGTACGGGTCCACGTGGAAGTCGGTGCGCTGGTTGGGCCCTCCGACGACCATCACGATGAAGTCCGACCCGGTCGGGAACAGCTGCTTGTTGCCGACGGGCGGCTTGAGCAGGTGCTGGTTCTCGGCGAGCCAGTCGGGAAAGCTCACCGGGGACATGTCAGTCATCTCCACCTCCACGGGGGATCAGCGCGACGGCCTGGATCTCGATCAGCAGGTGCGGGTGCGGCAGCTGGTGCACCGCCACGGTGGTGCGGGCCGGTCCGCCCTCGTCGAAGAACTCGCCGTAGACCTCGTTGTAGCCGCCGAAGTCGTTCATGTTCACCAGGTACGTGGTCACCTGCACCACGTCGGCGAGCGACGCGCCGACTGCGGCGAGGATGCCGTCGATGTTGCGCAGCACGGCCCGCGTCTGCTCGCGGATGTCGAGGCTGGTCGTGCCCATCGCGTCCACCGACGCACCGGCGATGGTGTTGTCGGGCCGGCGCGACGACGTGCCGGAGACGAACGCGAAGCCACCCGCGACCTTCACGTGCGGGAACCGGCCGCGCGGTCGGGCCGCGCCCTCGACGATCACGACAGCGCCCGCAGGGAGGCGGTGCCCAGGCCCTCGATGACCGCGCGCACGTGCGCGCCGGGCGCCAGCGGCACCGCCGCTGTCGCGGCGCCGGCGAGCAGCACCCAGCCGTCCTCCAGCGGTACACCCGCGGAGGAGGCCAGGGCGGCGGCGGCCCTGAGGGCCCGGCGGGGATCGCCCAGAATGGCGGCCGTGGATCCGATCTGGACGACCCGCCCGTCGACCTCCAGCAGCACGCCCAGGTTGTCCAGGCCGGCCGGCAGCGGCTGCCAGGCGCCGACGACGAACGCGGCCGCCGAGGTGTTGTCGGCGATCACGTCGGGCAGCGCGAACTTGAAGTCGGCGTAGCGCGAGTCGATCAGCTCCAGCGCGGGCGCGACGGCGGTGGCCGCGCCGGTCGCGTCGAGGCGGAACGCCACCTCGGGCTCGACGCGGGGGTGGATGTACCGGCCGGCGTCGACCGTGCCGCCGTCCTCGATCCGCATCGCGTCGGTGAGCCGGCCCCAGATCACCTGGTCGACGCCGACCTGCGCCATCTTGGCCCGGCTGGTCAGGCCCAGCTTGAGGCCGACGAGCCGCTCGCCGCGACCCACCCGCCGCGCCACGAGCGCAGCCTGGATGCGGTAGGCCTCGTCGGCGTCGGCGCCGCCCTGCGAGACCACCTGGGGGATGGCCGTGCGGGTCCGCTCGGCCTCATCGAGCCGCTCTGCCAGGTCTGCCAGGTCTGCCGCGCTCATCCGCGCTCCTTCACCAGATCGAGGGCGACGTCGACGATCATGTCCTCCTGGCCGCCCACCATCCGGCGGCGGCCCAACTCCACCAGGATGTCCCGCACGTCCACGCCGAAGCGCTCCGAGGCCCGCTCGGCGTGCCGCAGGAAGCTGGAGTAGACCCCGGCGTAGCCCAGCGAGAGCGTCTCCCGGTCGACCCGCACGGGACGGTCCTGCAGCGGCCGCACCAGGTCCTCGGCCGCGTCCATGAGCGCGAACGTGTCGCAGCCGTGCTCCCAGCCCATCAGGTCGGCGACCGCCACGAAGACCTCCAGCGGCGCGTTGCCGGCGCCGGCGCCCTGCCCGGCGAGGGAGGCGTCGACCCGCACGGTGCCGTGCTCGACGGCGACGACGCTGTTGGCGACGCCGAACGACAGGTTGTGGTGGGCATGGATGCCGATCTGGGTGGCCGGGTCGAGCACCTGGCGGTAGGCGTCGACCCGCTCGGCGACGTCGCGCATGAGCAGCCGTCCGCCGGAGTCGGTGACGTAGACGCAGTGCGCGCCGTAGGACTCCATCAGCCTGGCCTGCTCGGCCAGCGCCGCCGGCGGGTTCAGGTGCGACATCATCAGGAAGCCGGCGACGTCCATGCCGTTCTCCCGCGCCCAGCCGATGTGCTGGGCGGCGATGTCGGCCTCCGTGCAGTGGGTGGCGATCCGCACGCTGGTGACCCCGAGTTCCCGGGCCTGCTTGAGGTCGGCGATGGTGCCGATCCCGGGCAGCAGCAGGGTGGTCAGCCTCGCGTCTGTGATCGCCTCGGCGGCGGCCGCGATCCACTCGGCGTCGGTGGCGGCGCCGCGGCCGTAGTTGACGCTCGACCCGGCCAGGCCGTCGCCGTGCGCGACCTCGATGGCGTCGACCCCGGCCGCGTCGAGCGCGGCGGCGATCGTGCGGACCTGCTCGACGGTGTACCGGTGCGCGATGGCGTGCATGCCGTCGCGCAGTGTCACGTCCTGGATGTAGAGCCTGTCGGTCATGCGTCCGCCATCCGCTCGGCGACCCGGAGCGCGGCGGAGGTCATGATGTCGAGGTTGCCGGCGTAGGCGGGCAGGTAGTGCCCGGCGCCGGAGACCTCGAGGAACACGGTCACGAGCAGCCCCTCGGGGTCGGCGGAGAACTGGACCTCCTGCTTGAGGCGGTAGCCGGGCACGTACCCGCCGACCGCCTTGACCATCGCCTCGACCGACGCGGCGATCGCGGTCCGGTCGGCGGCGCGGTCCGGGCAGACGCAGTACACGGTGTCGCGCATCAGCAGCGGCGGGTCGGCCGGGTTGAGCACGATGATCGCCTTGCCCCGGGCGGCGCCGCCGACGACCTCCAACGCGCGGGCGGTGGTGACGGTGAACTCGTCGATGTTGGCCCGGGTGCCGGGGCCGGCCGACTTCGAGGCGATCGAGGCGACGATCTCGGCGTAGGCGACCGGGCTCACCGCGCCAACCGCGGCGACGATCGGCACGGTCGCCTGCCCGCCGCACGTCACGAGGTTGACGTTGGGCGCGGTTAGGTGCTCGTCGAGGTTGACGGGCGGCACGACGTACGGCCCGATCGCGGCGGGCGTGAGGTCGACGACCCGGCGGCCGTGCGCCTGCAGCACCGCGTTGTTGTGCCGGTGGGCGCCGGCGCTCGTCGCGTCGAAGACGATCCGCACGTCGGCGAACTCGGGCATGGCGACCAGGCCGTCGACGCCGGCCGCGGTCGTGGTGACGCCGAGCCGCCGCGCCCGGGCGAGCCCGTCGGAGTCCGGGTCGATGCCGGCCATCGCGACCATCGAGAGCGACTCCGAGATCCGCAGTACCTTGATCATCAGGTCGGTGCCGATGTTGCCCGACCCGACGACCGCCACACCCACGGTCATGCCGCGCTCCCTTCGAAGACGGCCCGGACCGACCCGAGCCCGGAGACCCGCGCCTCGTACACGGGTCCGGCGGCCGTCACGGGCACCGGCACCATCGGGCCGAGCGCGCCGGACAGCACCAGGTCGCCGGCGCGCAGCGGGCGGCCAGCGGCGGCCAGCGTGGTGGCCAGCCAGGCGACCGCGTGCACCGGGTTGCCGAGGCAGGCCGCGCCCGCGCCGACCGACACCGGCTCGCCGGCGTGCTCCACCACGGCCCCGCACAGCCGCAGGTCGACGTCGGCCAGCCGGCGCGGCGCGGTGCCGAGCACGTACAGGCCGCTGGAGGCGTTGTCGGCCACGGTGTCCACGATGGAGATGTCCCAGCCGGCGATGCGCGAGTCGACCACCTCGATCGCCGGCAACAGGTATTCGGTGGCCCGGATGACGTCGACGACGGTGACCTGCTCGTGCGGCAGGTCGCGGCCGAGCACGAACGCGACCTCGACCTCCACGCGTGGCTGGAGCAGTCTGCCGGCCGGGATGGGGGCGCCGTCGGGCACGGCCATGTCGGCGTACAGCACGCCGAAGTCCGGCTGGAAGACACCGAACATGCTCTGCACGGCCGGCGAGGTCAGGCCGATCTTCGCGCCGACCGGCCGCCGCCCGGCGGCCTCCCAGTGCTCGGCCTGGGCCCGCTGCACGGCGTACGCCGTGGCGACGTCGCCCTCCGGCAGCACCGTCCCGCGCAGCGGCGGGATCGGGGTGCCGGTCTCGTAGGCGGCCAGCAGCGTGTCGGCCGCCTTCTGTACATCGGTCATGAGAGGTCCACGCAGACGTTGGTGAGCTCGGAGTAGAAGTTGAGCGAGTGGATGCCGCCCTCGCGGCCGATGCCGGAGGCCTTGACGCCGCCGAAGGGCGAGCGCAGGTCGCGCAGGAACCAGGTGTTGACCCAGACCAGCCCGGCGTCCAGCGCCAGGCCGGCCCGGTGCGCCCGGCCGACGTCGCGGGTCCACACGGTCGCGGCGAGGCCGTAGTCGCTGTCGTTGGCCAGCGCGAACGCCTCCTCCTCGGTGTCGAACGGCGCGACGTGGCAGACCGGCCCGAAGATCTCCTCGCGGTTGGTGCGGGCGTCCGGCGGGAGGCCGACGAGCACGGTCGGCTGGACGTAGGCGCCGCCGTCGCGGGCGTCGTCGAACGTCGGCATCCCGCCGCCGGTCACCACCGTGGCGCCGTCGGTGCGGGCGAGGTCGTAGTAGCCGAGCACCTTCTCGCGGTGCTGCATGGAGATCAGCGGCATCGTGCCGGTGCCCTCGTCCTGCGGCCATCCCCACGCCAGGGCGGATGCCGCCTTGCCCAGCCGGGTGACGAACTCGTCGAAGACCGGGCGCTGCACGTACAGCCGCTCGGTGCACAGGCAGACCTGGCCGCCGTTGGTGAAGCTGGAGCGCACCGAGCCGGCGACGGCCGCGTCGAGGTCGGTGTCGGCGAACACCAGGCCGGCGTTCTTTCCGCCGAGCTCGAACGAGACGGCCTTCACCCCGTCGGCGGCGGCCCGCATGATCGCCGAGCCGGTCGCGGACTCGCCGGTGAACGTGATGGCGTCGACGTCCGGGTGGCGGGTGAGGAACTCCCCCGCCGAGTCCGGCCCGAAGCCGTGCACGAGGTTGAAGACGCCGTCGGGCACGCCGGCGGCGGCCATCACCTCGGCGAGGACCGTCGCCGAGGACGGCGTCTCCTCGGAGGGTTTGACCACGACCGCGTTGCCGCAGGCGAGCGCCGGGGCCACCTTCCAGGTCAGCAGCAGCAGCGGCAGGTTCCAGGGCACGACGATCGCGACCACGCCGACCGGCTTGCGCACCGCGTAGTTGAGGGCGCGCCCGCCGGACGGGGTGACGGTGCTGAACGCCTCGGCCGGCGCCGCTGCCACGATGTCGGCGAACGCCCGGAAGTTGGCCGCGCCGCGCGGAATGTCAAGCGTCCGGGCCTGGGCGACCGGCTTGCCGGTGTCAGCGACCTCGGCGGCGACCAGGTCGTCGAAGCGCCGCTCCAGCTCGTCGGCGATCCGCCGCAGGACGGCGGCGCGCTCCAGCTCGCTGGTGCGCCCCCATGGGCCGCGCACGGCCGCCCGCGCCGCGGCCACCGCGGCGTCCACGGTGGAGCGGTCCGCCTCGCAGACCTGCGTGACGAGGTCGCCGGTGACTGGGCTGAGCTTCGGGAACGTCCGGCCGGTTGCGACGAACCGCCCGCCGACGAAGTGCCGCAGCGTCATCGCCGCCACCCCTTGACCACCGCAGCGC
Organism: Dactylosporangium sp. NPDC050588; assembly: GCF_040654975.1. NCBI lineage: Bacteria > Bacillati > Actinomycetota > Actinomycetes > Micromonosporales > Micromonosporaceae > Dactylosporangium > Dactylosporangium sp. NPDC050588. Next base: position 93,921 of record NZ_JBFAJA010000027.1, read on the forward strand.
CGAGCGTGCCGAGCATGAGCGCGCCGACCGCCCCGAGCACCTGGTGCTGCCGCCGCACCCGGTCCCGCACCTGCGCGTAGGGCGTGGTGCTGAACGAGACCAGCTCGTAGCGGGAGACGTACCGGCCGGGCAGCGCGCGTTCCAGCGCGTGCTCGAGCTTCTTGCCGAGCTGGAACACCGGCGAGGCCACCTTGTCCCTCATCTCCACGAAGTTGTTGAGCGCCATCGTCGCGATCGCCTCGACGTCGTCGCGGCGGCGGGCCTCGAACAGCGGCAGCGCGGCGGCGAAGTCGTCACCGGTCTCGTCGAGCACCCGGTCGAGCACGACGCAGTCCTCGAACCCGCAGTTGGCGCCCTGCCCGTAGAACGGCACGATCGCGTGGGCCGCGTCGCCGATCAGGCCGACCGGGCCGCCCGGCGTCGCCGCCTGCCACGGCCCGCAGTGCACTGTGCCGAGCAGGCCGACCGGGTTGAGCCGGTAGTCCTCGACCAGGTCCGGCATCAGCGATACCACGTCCGGGTAGGCCGCCCGGAAGTGCCGCTCGATCGCGGCCGGGCTGCCCAGCGAGGCGAAGCTCGACGTGCCGCCGTTGGGCCAGAACAGCGTGCAGGTGAACGTCCGGTCCGGGTTGGGCAGCGCGATCATCATCGACGTGCCGCGCGGCCAGATGTGCAGCGCGCTGGGGTCCAGGGCGAAGTCGCCGTCCGGGCCCGCCGCGATGGTCAGCTCCTTGTAGCCGTAGTCGAGGAAGTCGACCGACTCGTCGAGCAGCCCCATGCCGAGCAGTTGGCCGCGCACCGCGCTGCCGGCCCCGTCGGCGCCGATGACGACGTCGGCGCTCGCCTTCGCCTCGCCGGCCGGCGTCGCGAACACCAGCGGGTCGAGCCCGGTGAGCCGGTGCTCGAAGACGATGCTCACCCCGGGGGTGGCGGCGGCCGCGTCGAGCACAGCGTTGTTGAGCGCGCCCCGGCTGATCGAGTTGATCGCCCGCTGCCCGTCGAGGCTGTACTGCTGGAAGTCCAGCTCCCCGGCGACCGGGTGGATCATCCGCCCGCGCATCGGCAGCGCGTCGACGAGCGCCCGCTCGTGCAGGCCGATGCGGCGCAGCGCGTCGATGCCCCGCTCCGACAGCGCCAGATTGATCGACCGGCCGCGCTCCGTCGCGGTGGTGCGCGGGTCGGGGCGGCGCTCGTAAACAGTCACGGTGTGCCCGCGTCGGGCCAGGTAGCAGGCGAGCAGGCTGCCGGTGAGCCCGGCCCCGATCACGGCGACGTCCGTCATGCCCCCACCTCGTGCGCGATCGCGGCGGCGGCCCGCCAGCAGTCGTGGTACGTCGAGTACAGCGGCACCGGCGCGAGCCGCACGATGTCGGGCTCGCGACTGTCGGCGATCACCCCGTGCCGGTGCCGCAGGGTCTTGCTCAGCCCGCCGGCGTCGGCGACGCGCAGCGACAGCTGGCAGCCACGCCGGGCCGGGTCGCGCGGCGTCACGACCTCGACGCCGATCGGGTCCAGCAGCGACTGCAGGTATGCGGTGAGCCGCTCGCTGCGCGCCCGAAGCGCCGGCATGCCCACCGCGTCGAACAGCTCCAGCGAGGTGCGCACCGGGCTCATCGCGAGGATCGGCGGGTTGGACACCTGCCACGCGTCGGCGGTCTGCGGCGGCCGGGCCACCGGCGCCATCTCGAACCGGGTCGCCGGCTCGGTGCTCCACCAGCCCTCGAACCGGGGCATGGCGCGGCCGGTGTGCCGCTCGTGCACGAATGCGCCCGCCACCGCTCCCGGACCGCTGTTGAGGTACTTGTACGAGCACCATGCGGCGAAGTCGACGCCCCACTCGTGCAGCCGCAGCGGCACGTTGCCGGCCGCGTGCGCCAGGTCCCACCCAACGACCGCGCCGGCCGCGTGCCCCGCCGCCGTGATCCCCGGAATGTCCATCAGCTCGCCGGTGAGGTAGTTGACGCCGCCCAGCAGGACCAGCGCGATACGGTCGCCGTGCCCGCGGATCGCCCCCAGCGGGTCGTTCGTGCGCACCACCGTCGCGTCCGGGTCGAGGCCGTGGAAGGCTGCCTGGCTGCGCACCGCGTAGCTGTCCGACGGAAACGCCGTGTCCTCCACGACGATCAGCGTGCGCACGCCCTCCGGCCGGTAGAACGAGACCATCAGCAGGTGCAGGTTGACGGTCAGCGAGTTCATCACCACCGTCTCGGCCGGCAGCGCGCCGACCAGGCGGGCGGCCGGGTCGCGCAGCAACTCGTGGTACGGCAGCCAGGGCCGCTCGGCCTCCAGATGCCCCTCGACGCCGAGCCGGGCCCACGCGTCGAGCTCCTGCAGCAGCTCGCCCCGCACGGCGCGGGGCTGCAGGCCGAGCGAATTGCCGGCCAGGTACGCCGTCTCGGGGTGGTCGCCGCCCTCGGCGGGTGGCACGTGGAACAGCTCCCGATGCCCCGGATCGCCGGCGTCGAGCCGCCGGGCCTCATCCTCTGCGAGCTCCATCAGATCACCGTCCGGGCCGACCACAGCTCGGGAAAGACGACCCGCGTCATGCTGCGGGTCAGCCAGGCCGCGCCGGAGGAGCCGCCGCTGCCGGGCTTGTTGCCCATTGTCCGCTGCACCGCGGTCAGATGCTTGTACCGCCAGTCGCCGAACACCTCGGCGACGTCGGTCAGCGCCTCGCCGAGCACGTAGAGCGCGTTGTCGCCGCGATCGTCGCGGTAGATCTCCACCCAGGCCCGCTCGACGTCCGGCGATGGCTCGTATTCGCGCGCGTGGTCGCGGTCCAGCACCTCACCGGGGATCTCGTAGCCGCGCCCGGCGAGCATCGCGATGACGTCGTCCCACACGCTCGGCGCGGCCAGGGCGGCGGTCAGGTCCTGGTGCAGGTCGGCCTGCCGCTTGAACGGCCGGACCAACGCCTCGCTCTTGAGCCCGAGCAGAAACTCCAGGTGCCGGTACATCGCCGACTGGAAGCCCGACGCCTCGCCGAGCAGCCCGCGGAACCGGTTGAAGTCGGACGGCGTCATCCAGTGCAGCCCGTTCCAGGCGGCGACGAGCCCTTCCAGGTGCAGCTTCATGCGGCGCAGCGGGGCGATGGCGCCCCACACCTCGTCCTCACGCAGGAGCCGCTGGGTGTCGCGCAGCTCGTGGCACGCCAGCCCGAACCACAGCTCCATCACCTGGCTGACCATCAGGAACGACATCTCGCCGGGGTCCTTGCTCAGCGGCTGCTGCAGCGAGTGCAGGGTGCTGGCGTGGACGTACGCGTCGTATGGGACCTGCTCGGGAAAGTCGAGAATCGGACCGCTCACACCCCAATCCTGGTACCGCGACCCACCTCCACGAAATAGTCCATCAACGGTCGTTTACCCTGCTCACGTACGGGACGGAAACCGTCCCGCCTGATCGACTTTTCGAACGGAAGGTCTCCGTGGACAGCATGGACTGGGCGCTGCTGCGCGAACTGCAGGACGACGGCCGGCTTTCCTACTCCGAACTGTCCCGCCGGGTCCACCTCTCACCCCCGGCGGTCGCCGAGCGGGTGCGCCGTCTGGAGACTGCCGGAGTGATCACTGGCTATCATGCACACGTCGACCTGGCCAAGGCCGGCCGGCACGTGGTCGGACTGATCCGGATGTCGTGCTACGGCGCACGTTGCGTGCTGCGCGCTCCCGAGGTGCTGGAGTGGCCCGAGGTACTGGAGGTCCACCGCGTGACCGGCGACGCGTGCTCGATCCTGAAGGTCGTGACGGCGACGATGGAGGACTTCGAGTCCACGATTGATCGTTTGGCCCCGTACGGCCAGCCGTCGAGCACCATGGTCCTGTCGACCCCGCTGCACTGGCGCCCCCTGTCGCCCCAGTAGGTGACTGGTGTCAAACGGTGGCCGCTACCGGCGTGGCGGTCATCGTTTCTACCTATTTCAGATAGTTGACTGGGATGGCGTTGTGCAGGGCGTCGCAGCTGTTGGACCTGCTGGACCCGGTCACCCAGTTCTGCGATCAGCCCTTCCCGGCAACTCGCGTCGCGATCGCCCGGGCCATCGCGTTCCAGCCGCGGAGATCGCCGAGGTGATCCTGCAGGCGGCGATCGACTGCGGGCGTTCCCGTGGCCAACCACGCGTCCGCCATCGCCGGTCCCGTATTGGACGAGGAGCACTGCGGTGCGCGGCGCGGCGGGCCACCCTCAGAAACCCCACTTGCCACAAGGACCGTTTGGTTCTCCGCTTCGCTGGTCGTCGTAGCGCTCCTGGGGGCATGACAGCCATTTTGACCGGGTCGGCGTGCCGGCCCTGATATTGCGCGCCGAAGCGGGCGTGCTACCGCCACAGGCCGGCCTTGTGCAGCGCAGTGTCGAGAGCGGGACCGGGTGCGGTCGAGATCGACGCAGATGTACAGAGGACTGCCGCTCAGTTTGGGATGCTGGCCTGCGGGGAACGCGGTGCCTGCAGGCTGCCCGAGTGGGGGCGTACACCGGTGGTCATCGCGTCGACGGCTTCGGCAAGATCACTCGCACCGGCGTTGGGATGCCGGCAGGCGATGACGTCATCCGCAGCGGATGAGGACTTGGCACGTTCATCGTCTGCATGGTTGAGCGGGTACCGAAGCTGCCGTCATGGCTGCTCGTCGTAGGAGAGCTGGATGCAGATCACGCCCGAGGCCGCTGTCCTACCGGCGGACACCAGCCAACTGCCGCAGGGCAAGTATGGGCCGGTATATCCGCGGACACCGGCGTGTTACGGGTTCACGGTCATCGCGACGGTCAAGCCGGGGCGCGCGGATGCGGTGCGCGCCTACGGGCAGACGCTGGCCAAGTCGCTGGAGGTGGATCCGCAGCTGCTCGCGCCGTTGAAGTTGCACTACCTGCGGTGGGTGCTGTTCGACAACGACACCCGGTTCATGTACCAGGGAATCTTCGACACCGACTTCGACAAGTACACCGAGGACGCCGTCGCGTTGTTCATCAAGGCCGGCGTGGCCACGGTGTTCGAGAATCTTGAGGGCTTCCCGGAGGACTGGCGCACGAATCCGGAGGCCTTCGTCAGGTTCGTGCGGGAACACCAGTGCCCGAGCTTCATGGAGTACGGCGAGTACCCGTATGTGACGGCCGACGAGATCAAACGGGCCCTGCAGGTCAAGGACGCTTTTTCCACCATGCTGGATCAGCTGCAGTAGGCCGAGGACCGTCGATGGACCAATGGAGCACCGCCCGCACGTACAACCAGCGCCACCAGCGCCGACCGGCGACACCGGGACGTCGGCGGGTGAGTATCTACGTCGCTTGGAGCTACCCGGCCGAGGCCGGTCGCGACCCGGCGGAGCTGGACAACCGGTACTCGACCATGACCGAGGTTCGCCGGGTGGCGTGGCCGGCCTACGAGGACCCGCAGTGGTCGGACCCGGGCCGGTATCTGCGGGGCATCGCTGGCTCGCTGGAACTGTTCTTCCTGGCCTGGGAGCCGTTCCAGCAGTTCGCGCTGGAGGTGACCGGCCATCCGGTGGCGGTGTATCAGCGCATCGACCAGGCGGGCGTCGCCGTGCCGCTGGACGAGCGCGTGCTGGGCGACACCGACGTGCTGCTGCTGTTCGGCCTCGATCACATGGTGACCGGCCAGGAGGCCACCGACGCCGAGATCGAAGCGTTGCGGCAGTTCCTGACCCGTCCGGAGGCCCGGCTGGTGCTCGGCCCGCACCATGACGTCGGCGCGACGGACGATCTGAAGCAGCGCGATGTCGAGTACCACCATCACGGCGATCCGCTGGTGCCCCGCCAGCAACGGTTCGGCCGGTACACCCGCTCTGTCATGGCCGGGATCGGCGTGCCGGTGGACAACCGGTGGGGACTGCGGCCCGCGGTCCGTGGCGATGGCGGCATCGCCCCGCTGTCGATCGACTCCGACCTTGATGAGCGGGGCTGGCTGGAGGGCGTCACCGGCTTCAACTTCCACCAGCACCTGCCGCACTACGCCGTGACGACGGACGAGCCCGACGTCGTGCGGGTGCTGGCCCGTCAACCCATCGACACCTCGCGGCCGCACCCGTTCGTCGAGGCCGGCAACAGTCAGTTCAACGCGCTGTTGTGGATGCCGCCCGACGCGCAGCGGGCTGCGGACGTCCTGGTCGCCGACTCGACGATCTTCAGCACGCTCTTCGGCGCCGACGACAGCCTGCGCCGGTTCTGGCGCAACCTGGTCACCGACCCGCAGCGCCGGACATGACGCGGGCTGCCACGCAGCTGGACCTGCACGACATCCAGCGCGGAGTGCTCAGCCCCCGGCCCACTCCGTACACGGCGACGTACCTGCTGTTGCGCATCGACGACCAGGCCGACGGTCGCCAATTCATGCGCCGCGCTGCCGGGGTCGTGACGTCGGCCGTCGGTGAAGCGAACCCGCTGGGCGACACGTCGGTCAGTGTCGCGGTCACCTGCCACGGGTTGCGCGCGCTCGGCGTGCCGCAGCAGTCGCTCGACACGTTCGCGTGGGAGTTCCGTCAGGGCATGGCGGCCCGCGCCGCGGCGCTCGGGGACACCGGCGACAGCGCCCCTGAACACTGGGAACCACCGCTCGGTTCGCCGGACGTGCACATAGCGCTGACCGTGGTCGCGCCGGACAGCGACCGTCTCAAGGCCGCGATCGACCGCGCCCGCCCAGCCTACGCAGCGCTGCCCGGCGTGACCGCGATCTGGCGGCAGAACTGCCACGCCACGGCCGACGAGACCGAACCGTTCGGCTACCGCGACGGGGTCAGCCACCCGGCCGTCGAGGGCAGCGGCTTCCCCGGCTCCAACCCCCTCGAAACACCCCTGCAACCGGGCGAGTTCGTCCTGGGCCACCCCGACGAGCTCGGCGGCACCCAACACGTCCAGCCGGAGGTCCTCGGCCGCAACGGCAGCTACGTCGCGTTCCGCAAGCTCCATCAGCGGGTCGCGGCGTTTCGCCGCTACCTCGCCGTACACGCCGCCACGCCCGACGAGGAGGCCCTGCTGGCCGCCAAATTCATGGGTCGCTGGCGCAGCGGTGCCCCACTCGCGCTCAGCCCGCACCACGACGACCCGGTTCTCGGCAGCGACCCGCACCGGCGCAACGCCTTCGGCTACGCCGAGGACCCCACCGGGTATGTGACGCCTGCCGGCAGCCACATCCGGCGTGCGAACCCCCGCGACGCCGACGTCGCCGGCGAACCGCGATTGCACCGGATGATTCGGCGCGGCACCGTCTACGGCCCGCCGCTGCCCGACGGCGTCCTCGACGATGACGGCGCTGACCGCGGCATCATGTTCGCCTTCGTCGGCGCGCATCTGGGCCGGCAGTTCGAGTTCGTCCAGTCCGAGTGGATCAACGACGGCGTATTCTTCGGTGCCGGCGCCGCCCGCGACCCGATTGCCGGCCGGCACCGGCCCGAGCACGATGACTACACCATCCCGCGACGACCGGTCCGGCGGCGCCTGCACGGCCTACCGCAGTTCGTCGTGACCCGCGGCGGCGAGTACGGCTTCATGCCCGGACTGCGCGCTCTGCGGTGGCTCGGCGACCTGCCCGGTTAGCCATGGACGTGCTGCTCCTGCTGCTCAACGTGGTCACGATCATTTTCATCGTCACCACCATGTTCGCCGCCGGCCTCGGCTCCACCATCACCGCGTTGACAGCCGTCGCCACCGATGTGCCGCTGCTACTGCTCACGCTGCTGGCCAACATCGGTCTCGTCCCGTTGATCGCGTGGGCGCTCGGCATCCTGTTCCACCTGAGCGCTGCGGCGTTCATCGCGCTGGTTCTCGTCGCGGCGTCACCGGGCGGACCGTTCGGCGCCAAACTCGCCATGATTCAACGCGGCGACACCACCACCGCTGCCGCCATGCAGGTCCTCCTCGCCGCTGTCGGCAGCGTCAGCTTCGCACCCGTCGCCAACATCGTCATCCGCGCGGCCGGCATCGCAGAAGGCTTCACACTCGACGTAGGCGCGCTCATCCGCACCGTGGCCCTGCTCCAGCTCGTCCCCTTCGCCATCGGTTTGCTGATTCGCCACACTCGGCCGGAACTCGCCGACCGCTGGCAGCTGCGCACCACCCCCCTGTCCAACGCCACCTTCCTCGCCGTCCTCGCCGGCATGCTCGCCGGTAACTGGCAGCAGATCGCCGCCCTGCTCGGCTCCCGCACCATCCTCGCCGCCATCGTGCTCACCGCCGCAACCTGCATCGCCGGGACCCTCCTAGCCACCGGCTCCCTTCCTCGCCGCACCACCATGGGCGGCGTCGCAGCCACCCGCAACATCGGCCCAGCGCTCACCGCCGTCGGTCTCGCCTTCCACAACGACCCGGCGATCCTCGGCGCACTCGCCGGAATCCTCGTCACCAGCATGGTCGTCACCGTTCCCGCCGCCGCAGTCCTCGGCCGCCGACGCCATCCACCAGACGCAGCCGAGCACCCAGCAAACCAGCCATAACCGCAACGGTCTGCGTCTACCGCGCAGCAGGGACTGGAAGGCAACGGTGTAGCTCTGCTCAAGGGAGTAGCACCTGATGACGATCACGACCGATGCGGCGGATACTGCCGCGGAGTCGCTCCCCCCGCGAGAAGAGTTCAGCCGGTGCAGCGTGCGCAACTGGGTTGAGGTGGGCTTCGAGGGTGGCTTGACGGACAGGTTGGCCGCCGCGGGTGTAGGCCCGGCGGCTCGCCGGGCTGGAGGTTCCCCGGGTGCGGGATGCGCTGGATCAGGCGTTGCCGTAGTGAGCGTTCGGGCCCCAGTGCGGCATGGCGGGTGCGGTGTCGCCGTCATGCGGGCCGAGCGGGTCCCACGGACCCTCTTCTTCTCGCTCGGCAAGGTCCCAGGTTTCCAGGTCGAACTTCCCGTCGTAGTCGTCGTCCTCGACGATGAGCTGCGGCCGGTTGTCCTGATCACCGTCGATCCTCACCTCGTCGATGAGCCCGTCGGCGTTGTGGTCGTAGTCCCATTTGTCGATCGCGCCGTCGCCGTTGATGTCGTATCCGACCGTGTCGATGACTCGGTCGCCGTCGGTGTCGTACTGCCAGGCGTCGTCCACGCCGTCGTGGTCGGTGTCGGCGCTGACCAGGTCCACCACTCCGTCACCGTTCCGGTCGTACTCCTGCACCGTCGGGCTGTAGTGGAACGCGTCGCTTTCGGCGTGCGTGTCATGTATGCCCGGGTCACCCGGCTGGAAGCCGCTGATCTGGAAGTCGCGGAAGTCATGGAAGTCCGTCATGGCAACCCCTCCGGAACGAATTTCTCCAGATGCTACGAACACCACTGTCGATGCCCACTCCCCAAACCGTGCCATGTCCACAGTCCGGCTCGCGGTCCCGGACAGAAGCCCGAAACGGAGTTGCGGCCCGGTGGACACCTACGCCGATGTCGTCCTTCTCGGGCCGGCTTCATGATCGTGGAACTTTTGCGGGCTCCAGGCCACCAAAAACTTCCGTGATCATGAAGCCGCCAAACGAACGCCCGACAATCCGGACATCTTGCCGCATCGGTGTCCGTCCAATACTGCAACGACAGGTTGTGACATAGACGCCTGTTGTGGTACTTGATCTGCCGTGTTGGAGGAGATGGCTGCTGGGTGGTCGGCGGGGTTCGTGGTGTTTCTGGGCCGGTTTGCTGGTCTGTTCCCCAGGGTGGAGTCGCGGCGTCAGATGCGGATCTATGTGCGGGGTCTGCTCGGTGAGGTGGAGCGTAAGAACGGGTGGACTCTCGCGGAGGCTGCTGGGGATGTTGGTCCGGAGCGGATGCAGCGGTTGCTGAACTTTTACGCGTGGGACACCGATGGGGTCCGTGACGAGGTTCGTGCGGCGGTGGTGGAGGCGATCGGGGATGCCGAGCGTGGGGTGTTGGTGGTGGGTGAGACGGGGTTTCTGAAGAAGGGCACCTAATGCCGAACTCGGCATTAGACACCCTTCTTCAAAAAGCCCGTCTCGTCCGGGATGAGCACTCCGCCCGGCTCGCCCAGTCGCTCGGTGACGAAGCCGCGTAGGTCGTCGCGGACCGCGTCGGCGTCCCACAGCGTCGTGCGCAGCAGCCGCTGCATTCGTTGCGGCCCGTCGTGTCCGGCCTGCTCCGCCAGCCACCAGCAGTTCTTGCGTTCCACTGGCGACAGCAGCCCCAGCACCAGATCCCGGGTGGTCCGACGGGGCTCCACTCGACCGAGCCGGGCGGCGACGCAATCGAGGGCCTCGTCGAGCAACACCTGCCAGCCAGCAGGTTCTACGCTATGGCGCGCGGCCACCACCGGATCGTTGGTTGTCAGCACAACATCCGATGATCAAGCAGTAGCCGTCCCGCGTCAGGTCGACCTGCCGGGTCAGCAATGGAGAGTGACATGAAGCCCGACGAGCCAGTCGACATCAATTTTCGCATCCTCGACGGCGCAGGAGGCGCCGAACTGCTGCCGGCCGGCGCCAAGGCGGATGACATTCGACAGGCACCGGAGTGGGAGGTCCGCGAAAGGTGGATGCTGGGCGCGGTGACGTTACGAGTCGGGACTCTCCTCGTAGAGGTCGAGCAGATGCCCCTGCTCGACTTCGGGCTTTCGCTGGAGTTCGCACTGCGCGACCTCGCCTTGCACGGCCGATCCGACTTGTCCTTTTCAGATCGGTCCCTGCTGATCCGTTTCACCCGCGACGCAGACCTTGTCGACGTGACTCACTGGCAGTCGACAGCCTCCCGAGAGTGGCGGGTGACAGCCACCGGCGCCGCCAGCTACGTGCAACTAGCCGCCGCCGCGGCTCGGTTTCTGCGCGCGGCGCTCGATCTTTGCACCCAGGCGTATCCCGACCTGTTGCTGAACAACGAGATCGAGCGCCTCTACCGGCACGCCGCAGTACGCGAACTCGGCGAGGCGCAGTTCATCCGGCACACGGAGATGGTGCGGCGCCGACTCCAGCAACCCCCGTCGGACCCGCCTAGCCCACCACCGACCACCACCTCATAACACGGAGGCGGCGCCGATCCCGGCCTTCGCACCGCAGACACCGCGCCAGCCCAAGGCACATCACGAAGTGTCACTGCCGTACTAGGCATCATCCCCGACGAGATCGACGGCGGCCACATGATCGCTCTCACCCTCCACCGACACCTCGCCGACCGGTTGGAAAGCTACGGCACCACAGGCTCAACACCGCTGTGACCCCGTCATGGCGTTCCCGGATGACATCGACCGCACATCGTCAAGAGCGCCGCCGAGGTCTCCTGATCTGGAAGCCCCTATGCTGCCCATGAACAAGTTCTCGACTTGTCTGACGCAACCTTCGCTTGTCCGGACCTGACAAAGTTCTACCGTCTCGACGAGCTCGGCATCGAAGTCACCGGCCAACGACTTGAATCCGGTCGCGCAGTCCTCGCTTGCCGCGTCGTCGAGCCCGATCAGTGGTGCCGCCGCTGCGGTTGCGAGGGCACGCCGCTTGACACCGTGGTCAGGCGGCTGGCGCACGAACCGGTGGGCTGGCGGCCGACGACGCTGGAGGTAGTCGTGCGCCGCTACCGGCGCACTGGCTGCAGGCACGTGTGGCGTCAGGACACCAGCCGTGCCGCCGAGCCGCGCTGGAGGGTCAAGACCGGACACGTTGTTCGGCGCGCAGGGACGACGGAGACCCGTTGTCGTCCCTGCGCGTGGCGAGGGCGTTGCGGTAGATGTGCGCATCTGATCAACCCGTTCTTTGCGCTAAGCCTGGCGCAGCGTTAGGACCCAGCGCATGGACGGCTGCTCATGACTCTTGGTCGAGCCGCAGCCCGGGTTCGCGGGCGCCGACGACCCGGCCGAGGCGGAACAGCACGCCGCGTTCGTACTGCTTGACGATTCGCACCGCCAGCGCCAGCGTGATGAGGACCAGGATGAGGACGACGGGCAATGATGAAGGTTTTCATCGGCTTGCTCCGTCCGTGTTCGCTGTCGGGGAGCAGCGTTTTTCGGCCCCGTACACACTTAACCGTCGCTCGATCTCAGCGCGGACGGCAGGGCCGAAGGTCCCCAATTCGCGCCGAATCAGGCGCATGAACCGCATAACATCTCTTTTCGGCCAGCCGGCGTCGAACGCTCACGGTTCGTTGGTCCCGGCCGGTCCGGGCGAACGGCCCTGATCCGCCGGGGGCGTGCGTGGCAGGCTGACAGTGTGACGGCACCACGGCGGGTAGGGGTACCGGGTTGAACGGTCAGCGATCGTGACGGTGACCGGCGGGATGCCGCCTGGGCTCCTCGAGTCCGGGTTGGACGCGTCCAGGGCCGCGGCACTGCCCAGCGAGCAGGTGTTGCACGACCTCGGCGTGGACCACGACGGACTGTCGGCCGGGGAGGCAGCGCGCCGGCTAGCCCGGTACGGACGCAACGCGGTCTCGACACACCAGGCTCGGCTGCTGCCGGTGCTGTGGCATCAGGTGCGCTCCCCGCTGTTGGTGCTGTTGCTGGTCGCCGCGGTGGCGTCGTACTTCGTCGGTGAGCACAGCGACGCGATCATCATCGGGGTGATCCTAGCGCTGTCCGTCGGCTTGGGACTGGTCAACGAGTACCGGGCAGAGAAGGCGGCCGAGGCGCTGCACTCGAAGATCAGCCACCGGGCGCTGACCATACGCGGCGGACATCCGGTCGCGGTGGACGTGACCACGCTGGTCCCGGGCGATGTCGTCGACCTGCAGCTGGGAGACGTGGTGCCAGCCGACATCAGGCTGCTGCAGACATCCGGGCTGGCATGCGACGAATCGGTGCTGACCGGCGAGTCACTGCCGGTCGACAAGAACCCCTTACCGGTGCCGGCCGGCACGCCGCTGGCCGAGCTGTCCGGCTGCGCGCTGATGGGCACCGTGATCCACGCCGGGAGCGGGCGCGGAGTGGTGACGGCAACGGGGTCGCGCACGCAGTTCGGTCGCATCGCGGGAGGCCTGGGCGGCCACCCGATCGAGACGCAGTTCCAGGCCGGATTGCGACGGTTCTCGATGCTGCTGGTCTACGTCGCCGCCGGTCTCACCACCTCGATCTTCGTCATCAACGTGGTGCTGCACCGGCCGATCCTCGACGCGCTACTGTTCTCCCTGGCCATCGCGGTGGGAATCACCCCGCAGCTGCTGCCCGCAGTGGTGTCGATGAGCCTGGCCGCCGGGTCCCGGCAGATGGCCCGGCGCAAGGTCCTGGTCAAACGACTGGTCTGCATCGAAGACCTCGGCGACATCGACACCCTGTTCACCGACAAGACCGGCACCCTGACCCAGGGCAGCATCAGCTTCATGCGCGCCGTCGCCACCGGCCCGGACTCACCCGACGAACTGTTGCGGTGGGGTCTGACCTGCACCGAAGCCGCCGTCGAGGACGGCCACGCGATCGGCGGCAACCCCCTCGACATGGCGCTGTGGGACTCGCCGGCCGCGCTGGGCCAGCGCGCTGCCGTGGCCGCCGACACCCGGCTATCAATCGTGCCGTTCGACCACGAACGGCGCATGGTGTCGGTCCTCGTCCGCGGCCAGCACGGCGCGCAGACGATGGTCACCAAGGGTGCGCCGGAAGCAGTACTGGCGCATTGCGTCAACGTGCCGGCCACCGCCGCGACGGCCCTGGCCGCCGAGTTCACCGCCGGCAACCGGGTCGTCGCCGTCGCCACCCGCCCCGCTCCCGGTCTCACCCAACTCACCACGGCCGACGAACACAGCCTGCGGCTGGCCGGCCTGCTGATCTTCCTGGACCCGCCCAAGCCCGACGCGGCGGCCGCGCTCGGCCGTCTCGCCGCACTCGGCATCACGGTGAAGATCGTCACCGGGGACAACCCGGCGGTGGCCGCCAAGGTCTGCCAGGACGTCGGCCTGCCCGCCGGCACGACGCTGACCGGCGCGGACATCGACAACCTCGACGACCCGCACCTCGCGGCAGCGATCACGACCACGACGGTGTTCGCCCGGGTCAGCCCCGAGCACAAGGCACGCATCGTGCGCCTCCAACGCATGACCGGGCGGGCCGTCGCATTCCTGGGCGACGGGGTCAACGACGCCCTCGCCCTGCACGCGGCGGACGTCGGCATCTCGGTCGACTCCGCCACCGACGTGGCCAAGGATGCCGCCGACGTCATCCTGCTGGAGAAGAACCTCAACGTCCTGGCCGACGGCGTCGCCGAGGGCCGGCGAATCTTCGCCAACACCATCAAGTACGTCCTGATGGGCACGTCCAGCAACTTCGGCAACATGTTCAGCGCCGCGGGCGCGTCGATGTTCCTGAAGTTCCTCCCGATGCTGCCCTCCCAGATCCTGCTCAACAACCTCCTCTACGACACCAGCCAACTCGCCATCCCCACCGACAACGTCGACGAGGAACAGCTCCGCCGCCCGTCGCACTGGGACATCCGGTTCATCCGCCGCTTCATGGTCTACTTCGGGCCGTTCAGTTCGGTGTTCGACTTCGCCACCTTCGCCGTCATGCTGTGGGTGTTCCACTCCGGACCGACCCAGTTCCGCACCGGCTGGTTCGTGGAGTCCCTCGCCACCCAGACCCTGGTCATCTTCGCCATCCGCACCCGCCAGATCCCGTTCTTCCGCAGCCACCCCAGCCTCCCGCTGACCCTCGCCACCGTCGGCGTGGTCACCGTCGGCGCGCTGCTGCCCGCCACCCCCCTCGCCAACGTGCTGGGGTTCCATCCCCTGCCTGGCGGCTTCTTCGCCGCACTCGCGATCATGGTTGTCTGCTACCTCGGCCTCATCGAAGTCGGCAAACGGCTGTTCTACGGCGTCGCACCCGCGCCGACCGGCCCGCCGGCACTGCCGGTCGGGCGCCGCCACCTGCGACGCCGCGCCGCCTACTTCAGCATCGGCCACCGCCGCGAGTTCGGACCCGATCAGGCCGCAACGACCCCTGCCCACACATCGGCGAAGTGACCGTCTTGCTGCCCGCACGACAGCGAACGCAACATCGTTCCCGGGCCGCAGCGCTTCCGCTACCCAACGTAGCTATGGCGCAGCGCGACGGCAGATCAACAGACGACCCGCTGCCCTGGGCTCATCCGGTGCGGCGCCTGCTGCCAGGTGGGTCCCAAGCTCGCCGACAACGATCAAGGGAACGGTGACGCGCGTGGGTCCGGAGGTCACGCACATCCGGGCTCAGTTCTCGGCTCTGACGCAAGAATCGTGATTGATCTTGCTGCGGCGGATTCTATACGGTGGGTCCGGTGATCGACCTTCAAGTCCGGGACGAGTCTGGGCGCGTTCTGGAGCATGCGCGAGGCCTGGAGCGGTCGACCAGGTCGTCGGGCCGTCGGCAGATCCACCCGGTCACCTGCCGCACCGAAGGCGGACGGCGCACCGATGTCAGATCGGTTTTGCTGCGGTACTGCTCGACGAACTTGCGGATGATCGCATAGCTGCCGGCGAAGCCCTGCGCGCGGATTTCGCGGTGCAACGTGCTGGCCTGAGGCAACCTTCGTTGATGCGCTGGATCAGATCCGGTGCATGGGCGGCGCAAACTTCAAGCGTCGCACCTTTAGGATCCGATCATGGCAAGGACAGACACGGCTTTCCGGGTGATCGCGGCTCCGACCGACCGTGTGTATGCGGCACTCGTCGACCCCGAAGCGCTGACGATCTGGTTGCCACCCGAGGGCATGAGTGGCCGATTCGAGCGGTTCGACGCCAGGCCAGGCGGGTCCTACCGGCTTGTGCTGACCTATGCCGACGCCTCGACCGCACCGGGCAAGACCACTGCGGACTCGGACGTCGTGGAGGCTTCCTTCGTTGACATCGTCCCTGGCGTACGGGTGGTACAGGCCGTCGACTTCGTCTCCGACGACCCGGCCCACTCCGGCGCGATGACGATGACCTGGGAGGTCACGGCGGTGGACCAGGGCACACGCGTGGAGTTCCGAGCTGACAACGTCCCGGCCGGCATCTCCGCCGACGACCACGCTGCCGGTATGACTTCCTCGCTGGCCAACCTCGCAGCGCACCTCGAGACATGACCTAGTGTCAAATGCCGCATCGTCTGCGTGATCGGAGGGCGGCTGCGGAACCGAGATAGTCGGGCGGCTGGTCGTTGTCAGCTGACCTGATCTCTCTCGACGATGTGCAACGCTCCGGGCTGCATCGGCGGGAGCGGACACCTCGTCCAGCGACGGCCGACCGGGTCGACGTCGTGGATCGGGAAGTGACCACGTGGCCATCGTGGACTCCCCCGCCGTGCACCGCGCCGGCTTCGAGTCGCGCGGCTGGGTCACGGCCAGGTGCGCGCTGTTCTGGCGAACGTCTCGGGATCGCTGTGCACCGGCACCACACAGAGCAGGTGCCCACCTGGCGAGCGCATCACGAAGGCGTCCTTCCAGCGGGTCAGCGACTCCGCACCGAGCGCCGTCAGGCGAGCTACCTCCGCCGTCAGGTTGTCGGTCTCGATGTCGACGTGGTAGCGCGGCGGTTCGTCGCCGACCGCCTGGACGACGGTAAAGAAGTCGGGGACGGCGCCGACGAGAGCGGTGAACTGCTCCTCGCTGGGAGGCGAGTAGGTCGGAGTGCCCAGCGCCGCAGACCAGAAATCCACCTCCGGGCCGACCTGCGCGACCGGCGTGTCGAAGACGACACTCGCCAATCGACTATGATGCATGCCGGCCAGACTACGCGAACTCGGGCATCGACGCGGCCCGTCCGCGGGTGTGAAGCCATCAGCGGCGCGGCAGTGCAATCTCCACGGCACACGGCAAGATCGGGTGCACTGTATTCGGCACGAGCGAGCGCCGCGCCTCCAGCACGTGGCTTCACCAAGCGTGACGTGGCGGCCGGACGCCGGCGCGCGACTCGCGGCTACGAGCGGGCGCCTCACTTGCGCTCGGTCTGGTCTGAGCCGGCCGTCCTTGATCGAGTGCCGACGATTCGGATAGCCTGGCCGACATGAGGCGAGGGGAGGATCCGTTCGAGCAGCGCCTCGTATCCTCTGCGGATGTGCTCGACGGCACGGTGGACCTCGACGATTACCCCCACCGCTATCTCCTCGTCCATGCAGACACGGGCTTCAGCGCATCCCGGCAGGCTATGCCTCGGCTGCTCGCCGCAATCGAAGTGCTCGAAGGCAAAGCGTGGGAGCTGGTCAACATCCTGGCCAAGGAGAACTTCTATGCCGTCATGCGGCGCCCTCGCCACTCGGACGGCTGACGAAGAGCACCTCGGCGGCGAGCAACGACGCGGTGCCGCGCAGCGATTCGAGCCAGTCGGCGGCATCAGCACGAGAGCACAGCGGAAACACAACGCATGCCGTCGGAACGACGTACGCAGCGTGACGATCTCCGAGTCGCCCGCCGCGCGAGACCTGCAGATCCGGACGGCTCACGTCATGATGTTCGCGTGGGCAGTCATGCGGGTCTACGGGTCGTACGCATCGCCGCCGTACAACGAAGCGGGTAAAGCGTCCCTACCCTCGTCGCGCAGAAGGAATTGCAGCAGCTCGACAACGCTGGTCGCAACAATTGGCATCTCACCGACCAGACCGTAGGTATCCCAGGACGTGGCATAGAAGCGTCCTACCCGCTCTGGTGACAAGTCGATGACCACATGCGGCTCCGTCGAGCCGCCGTGACCCCCATCCACCAGGACGTAGCAGCTGTTGGTCAGATCCTCCGGGTCGTCCCGCGCCACCTTTTCAGCGCTCTCGTGACCCAGCAGCCGCGGGCTGGCCGGCACGAAATCGTCCGGTCCACAAACCCGTCGCGGGAACCCGGCGTACCTCTCCCTCGTCAGGATCGACGTATCCGACCTCGAACTGTGAAGCAGCCGCCACGATCATGCTCAACCGGGCTCTGGGGACACCGGCTCGCGTAAGGCGTCCGCCAACAGCTCGTAGGTCTCCTGCACCGCCCCCACCGCGCTCGGCACCACCACCGTCCCTGGGCGCAAACGTACGACCTCCATCAGGTTGTCATACATGGTTGCGAGCACGACATGCCCGCCGCCCAGCTCGATGAGACGGTGGTGGTGGCGAATCCACGGGTCATCGCTTTCCTGGGCGCGGCGGTCGAACCGCGCGATCGCCGCTTCCCGGTCGTCGAGCAGGACCACCTCACGGAAGCCCGCCCCGTGCTGGTGCGCGAGCTTCTCAAGCTCGATAACCTCGTCGACCTTGGCGTGGTACTGGGGCAGGACGACATCGCGCCCGCCCTCCAGATGGGTTTTCGCCATGGCCCGGACCAGGGACCACACGACCGGCCACGTGTCGGTTTCCTCGTCTTGCCACCCGCCCACCAGGCGGTGCAGGGCATCGACGTCAAGATTCAAAGTGCCGGGATTCCGGTCTGCGTAGAGCGCCGACAGGGTGGACTTGCCGATGCCCGGCGGGCCGTTCAGATGGATGAGCCGCGCCATCCCGTCACCTCCATCGATCGCAATGCCACCAACCAGCTCTTCCAGTCGCGAGGCGGACCACATTGGGAGGCGCGTTCATCAGCTCACCAACGACGATCGTCTTATCAGGTTCATCGGGCTTTGGCAGACCGACGGTCCGGCGTGTCAGTTGTATCGGGAGATGTCAGCTTCCCCGGGACCGGACATCCACCTCATGATCGTACGAATCGTTCAGCACGATCGCGTGCCCGCTCATCGGCTACTTGAAGCCTCGCCTTCGCCGAGCCTGCTACCGGCAGTGACGAGGGCTGACCGGCCGCCGCCGAGAAACTGTGCTGCGGCCTCGCCGAACGTGACGGCGAAGCTGTCCGCTGCACACCGACGATCGTGGCGGCGCCGGTGCGCGACGGACTGGAGGGTGCCCTGGCCATCAGGGACTTCCCCAATTGCCAAACGGCTCGGCACCCTTTCTACTTGACCAATGTCGATCATCCGAGGCACGAACGGCACGGTGCGGGCGGGCTGGAAGGTGGCCGGGTTCCTCGCCCTGTGCGGGGCGTCCGTCACGTTCGCGGCCGTCCTGGTCGGCATGTTCGCCCCGCCCTGGGCGTCGCGGGATGGCCAGGCCTGGCCGGTCGTCGCGCTGGCCGCCCTGTTCATCCTCGGCAGCACGCGCCTGTGCCTGCGCCTGGAGGGCCGCCGGGCCGGTTCCTTCCGGCCCCGGTTCACCCACTTCGCCATCGGCCTTGCCGGCGGCGTCGCGCTCGTCGGCCTGCTCGCCTGGGGCCTGATGCTCGCCGGCGTCCTGTACTGGCAGCCCAACCATGGCTTCAGCGCCTCCCTGATGCTCAGCGGCACCGCGTACTTCTGCTGCGCCGTCCTGGTCGAGGAACTGGCCTTTCGCGGCTACGCCCTGCAGCGGCTGGCCGAAGGCGTCGGACCGCGCGCCGCCGTCGCCCTGCTCGCCGCCGCTTTCGGCGGCTACCACCTGCTGAGCCTGGGCACCAACCCGTCGGTGAAGACCGGCGGCGCCGACCTGCTCTGGACTGCGGCCGGCCCGGCGATCGGCGCCGTCGTCTTCGGCGTCGCGGCCCTGCGGACCGGCAGCATCGCCCTGCCCCTGGGCCTGCACCTCGGCTGGAACTGGACCCAGTGGCACTTCTTCACGTTCCCCGCCGACGACAACCCGGTCGGCCTATGGAACCCCCTGGTCATGCCATGGCACACCGAACACCCGGCCGCGTTCCGCATCGGCTACGCCGCGGCCATGACCCTCGCCCTGCTCTTCGTCCTGTTCACCACGCGCCGCTCCGGAGCCCGGCCGCTCTTCCCCGCCGGCCCCGCCGCGGTCGCCATGCCCTGATCCCAGCACCTCCCGCACATCGACAGCACCGTCCAACCTCTGCGGGCAGACGCGTACCCCGGCTGGACGGCGCGGGCGGCGCGGGCGGCGCCGACCCCAGTCACGTGGCGTGACGGACGTGGTCGAGCCCGCGCTCAACCTCCGCGACAGATGCGGATACGGCGATTCGCGAACGAAAGTTGTTGCGCAGCTCGATCCCTACTGGTTCGCCGGGTCGTACCACCCGCTACCGAGGTGCTGAGCGGTCCACCTGAACGCTGAGGCGGCGTGCGTTGCACCTTCGCGAAGGTAGAAGCGATGTGCGTCGGTCCGCGCAACGCCGGACTCCAAGAAGACGTAGTTGGCGCCGTAGTCGTGCGCCCACGCCCTTGCGGCCGTTAGCAAGCTGGTGCCGACCCCTCGGGATCGCCACCTGGGATGCACGGCGAGATCTTCGATCGAAGCCCGACGACCGAAGCGAACCGAAAGGATGTCGAGGTAGACGCTGGCTACGCCGACCAGCTGATCCTGATCCGAGCGGGCTTCGAACAGCGCCACGTCTTCATGGTCAAGGACCTGCGCGGTGCGCTCGAAGGCGCGGTCGCGATCCCAATCCGAGGGACGACTGCCGGGCGGGTCGAAGAGCCACTCCAACCCCGATACGAACTCGGCCTCGGCACCTCGCCGGAGCTGTCGGATATGGATGCTCATCGAATCATTATCCTTTGCTGCAGCTCGGGTCGAAACCATTATCACGCAAGCGATCATCGGCACGAGCGTGCATCCAAACATCGGTCTGGCAGGTCAGGCCTGCGTACGGAGCGTCACCATCGCGGCGAGTCGCCGCGCCCGCTCGGCGGCTACTTGCGTGCGCCGTCGGAGGTCCCCCATGTAACCTGCGCGACCGTGAACAACAAGCCAGCCCCGGGATCACCACTGCACGAGGTCTGGCCGACCTTCACAGCCGAGCTCATCGCAGCCCTCCACGCATACGGCCACGACCAGCTGACCGCACAGGTGGAGCGGCTGCGCATCGTCGCCCTCTGCGCGTGCGGAGACGACTTCTGTCAGAGCTTCTACACCGCTCCGAAGCCGGCAGGCGCCTACGGCCCGGGCCATCGCAACGTCTGCCTGGAGCCCTCGTGGCCCGGTTACCTCATTCTTGACGTGGTACACGACGACATCGTGCATGTCGAGGTCCTCTACCGAACGCCGTTGAACTGACCGGAAGCACGCGCTGCGCAACCTGCGCATGAGCGCGCACACCCGCGTGCTCATGAACCGCACTCGGCTCGGTACGTCGGACCGGCGTTGCAGCGGGCGGGATCGCTGCGGGAAGGTGCAGGGCTCTGATCCGGGAGCGGCTGGCAGCCCTGCACAACGGCGTCATGTTCTGCTCAGGTGATGACGGGTTCGCTGCCGGCACCGGTTACCGGCACCGGCTGGCCGGTCTGCCCGGTCAGTTCCTGCAGCCACGGGTCGTAGTCCGGGTTCGCCCGCGGGTTGAAGGTGATGCCGTCCAGCCCGGTGAACCCGGCGGCACCGGGGGCGCCGGCCACCACGACGCCGTCCGGGTCCATCAACATGTAGATCTTCGCGCCCGGGCAGTTGGGGGCGCAGCCCACGCCCTCGGCCGGCGTTTTGGGCGGTGCGTCACCGCTGCCGGTGTCGGGCGCCGGGGTACGGATCCAGTTGACCCGGTTGGCGAAGAACACCTGATCGCTCGACGTGACCGCGATGACCTCGATGTAGTCGGGGTCGGAGAACCGGCCGCCGTCCTTCTTCCGGGTGTCGACCTCCAGGGGCTTGACCTCCGTCTTTCCCCCGACGGTTCTCGTCTCCCGCTTGACCGTCGTGACCTCGGTCTCGGTCTCCTGGACGAGGATCTCGGTCGTCCGGTTCTCGACGACGTTGCCGTCCTCGTCCTTCAGCGTCTGGCTCACCGTGATCTTGGCGTCGGCGGTGCCGTTCTCGCCGACGCGGGTGTCGGACGTGAGCGTCACCTCGGCGGTCCGGCCGGTCCCGTCGGTGGACGTGAGCGTCTGCTGATCGATGACGTGCTCGCCGACCTCGAGGTGCGTCTCCGTCACCTTGTCGGTGCGGCCGCTGTCCTCCCCGCCGTAGCTGAAGGTGTACGTCCAGACCGCGCTGTTGCTGCTGTCGCCGATCTGCACGTCACCGGTGATCACGCCGTCCTGCCGCTGGTCGTTGAGGCCGTAGTCGGTGACGTCGGTCGTGTCCGCCTCCCCGTCGGAGTACAGCGCCTTGTTGTGTCGGCTGCTCCACATCAGGTCGTCCGGGGTCGTCGAGTTCCAGGGGCTCTGCGGGGTGGTCTTCTTCGTCGCTCCGACGGCCATCAGCCCGAACACGTCGTCGAAGCCATTGTCACGCAGCTGCGCGGGGATGATGCCGATCGAGCCGAGCAGCTTGCCGTCGTGGTCGTCGAGGTTGAATTCGCCCAGCCCGGTGGCGATCGCCGAGCCGTCCGGGGTGAGCGTCGGCAGCAGCACGAGCTCGGTGAGGTGCCGCTCGAACGAGGTGAGCTTGCGCTGCAGCAGCAGGTCGATCAGCAGGGCCGCGTCGGGCGTCGACTCCGGGTCGTCCAGCGCGGTGCCGGCCAGCTGCTCGTCGACGTCGGCGACGCCGTCGTGGTCGCGGTCCTTCGCGGTCTCCAGCAGGACCAGGCAGGCGCGGTTCTGGCAGACGGCATGCCGCGGCTGCGGGCCGGCGCTCGCCGCGGCGTGCCCGAGGGCGACGGGGATCGAGGCGGCGAGCAATACGGCGGCGACGGCCGGGCGCAGATGGCGGGTCATGAGCCCGACGATAGAAACCGGACCGGTCCCGGCGCCTGAGGCCGCGGTCCCGGGCCGCCCGGCCGGGGTAGGACACCAGTCCTGGGTCGGCGGACCGGGACGGTGGACGGTCAGGGACTGCCGAGGCCGGCCCGCCGGGCGTGCAGCATCGCCTCGGCTCGGCCGGTGAGGTGCAGCTTGGCGAAGATGCTGGAGACGTGGTTGCGCACCGTCTTCGGGCTGAGCTGCAGACGGGCGGCGATGGCCGCGTTGGTGGCGCCGTCAGCCAGCAGCTGCAGGATGTCCCGCTCGCGCGGGGTGAGCTCGGCGAGCGAGGTCGGCGTCCGCGGTACCGCGAAATGGTCCATGATCCGATGAGCGATCCGGGGGCCGAAGATCGCCGCCCCGCCCGCCACTGCGTGGATCGCATGGACGATCTCGGCCGGTTGGGCGTCCTTGAGCAGGTAGCCGCGGGCCCCGGCGCGCAGCGCGGCGAACACCGACTCGTCGTCGTCGAGCATCGTGAGCATCAGCAGCGCCGTCTCCGGCACGGCGACGCTGATCGCGCGGGCCGCGTCGACGCCGTTGGTCCCGGGCATGTGCAGGTCGAGCACGGCCACGTCCGGCCGGGTCCGCCGGGTCACCTCGACGGCCTCGGCGCCCGTGCCCGCCGTGCCGATGCAGGCAAGTCCCGGGTCGGTGTCCAGCAGCAGTTTCAGGCCACCGAGGAACACCGGATGGTCGTCCGCGGCGACGACCCGCAGCGGCCGATCTCTGTCGGACATACAGCACCGCCACCCGCCATCGATGATCGATGCCCCACGATGCTGGAAAGCAGCCCAGGCGTCAAGGGAGGTGCCGATGCCGCCGTGGGTTCGCCGGTGGGCCGGCGCGGTGCTGCTCCTGCTCGCGTGCATCGGGCCCGCGGCGTGGGTAGGCACCGTGCGGCTCGGCGCGCCCGCCGACGGAACCGTAGTGTACCCGAGCGCGCCGCCCTGGGGCCCGGACGGCGTCGTGATCGCCGAGGTCCACGCGGACGGGGGCGCGCTGCGCGCGGGTGATCTCGTGCTCGCGGTCGACGCCGCCGGGTCGCCCGCCGTCTACACCGTCGTCCGCGACGGACACACCATGAACCTACCTGTGTACCTCCACGACTATCCGGTCGGCGAGGCGCTGCGCGAGCATCTGGCGGCGCTGCCGTTCGCCGCCGTGGAGCTGGCCGTCGCCGCGTTCGTCATCCGCCGCCGCCCGCGCGAGCCGGCGGCTCGTGCGCTGTTCGGGATCGCGGTGTTCCAGGTGGCCGGTGGCGCCGCCTACCCGCTGTCCAGCCAGGTCATCGACGTGTTCACCGGCCGGGTCTGGCCGACGCTGGTCAGCGACACCGCCAACGCCCTGATGTGGGGCGCGATGCTGCACTTCGCCGTGGTCTTGCCCCGCCGCCGCCCGCTGCACTGGCGCTGGACGGCGCTGTGCTACGGCACACCCTTCATCCTGTACTGCACGAACGTGCTCATCCACCTCCCGCACGCGAACGCGTTGCAGCGCCTGGGTCTGCTCACGGCCGTCTCACCGCCCGCCGCGAACGTCCTCCCCCTCGCGGTCGTGGCCGCGCTCGTCATCGGCTACGCGCATAGCCGCGACCCCGGCGTCCGGCAGCGCCTGCGCTGGCAGCTGTACACATTCGGATTCGGGGTGGCCGCATACATCGGGCTCGGCCGTGTCCCGGAGTGGCTCACCGGCGCGCCGCTGCTCGGCTGGGACATGCTCACGCTGTTCTTTCTGCCCTGCCCGCTCGCGCTGGGCGCGGCCGTGCTGCGGTACCGGCTCTTCGACATCCAGGTCATCCTCAAGCGCTCGCTCGTCTACGGCCTGCTCTCGGCTGTCACCGTCCTGGCCTACGTGGGTATCGTCGCCGCCCTGCGCCCGCTGTTCGGCGCCCCCGTCCCGCTCGCCGCCGTCGCCGTCATCGCCGTCACGGTCGTGCCCACCGCCACCTACCTGCGCCGGCTGGTCGGCCGCTGGCTCTACGGCGAGCGTGACGACCCGTACGAGGTGCTCCGCCAGCTCAGCACGGTGCTGGAGTCCGCCGGCTCGCCGGAGGCAGTCCTGGAGCACGTGGTGCGTTCGCTGGCCCGCACGCTCCGCTTGGCCTACACGGCCGTCGAGATCGGCGGCATCCCGACGGTGTCCACCGGAACACCATGCGACGCCCCGAAGCAGATTCCGCTGGTATACCGCGGGGAGGACCATGGCCGCCTCCTGCTGGCGCCGGGCCCACTGCGCGAACCCTTCGGCCCCGACGACGAGCGCCTGCTCGACGGCCTGGCCCGCCAGGTCGGGGTCATCGCCCACCACCTGCAGCTCAGTGCGCGGCTGCAGCACTCTCTGGAGCGCAGCGTCACAGCGCTGGAAGAGGAGCGCCGCCGCATCCGCCGCGACATCCACGACGGCCTGGGCCCGACCCTGGCCTCGGTGACCCTGCGCCTGCGCCTGGCCCGCCAGTTCCTGCATCAGGACCCGGCCACGACCGACACCATCTTCGAAGGACTCGTCGAGACCCACGAGCACGCCCTGCGCGACCTGCGTCGGCTCGTCGAGGGCCTGCGCCCGCCGATCCTCGACCAGTTCGGCCTGGCCGCGGCCCTGCGCGAACAGGCGGCTAGGCTGGGCGGCCCGGTGACGATCACGGTCGAGGCGGCCGGCGTCGGCCCGCTGCCGGCCGCGGTCGAGGTGGCTGCATACCACGTGGTCTCCGAGGCCCTGACCAATGTGGTCCGGCACGCCTCTGCACAGCATTGCGCGGTCCGCCTGTATTGCGACGACGGTCTGCACATCGAGGTCCGCGACGACGGCAACGGCCTGCCGGCTGTCTACCGTGCAGGCGTGGGTCTGCGCTCGATCCGGGAGCGCTGCGCCGAACTCGGCGGCACCGCAGCCGTCACCACCGCCACGAGCGGCGGCACCACGGTCACCGCTCGCCTCCCGCTACCCGATCGCTGACTCTTTCCCTGCAGCCGGACGATGCGCTCGCGGTCATCGAAGACGTCGCCGCGCAGGGCAGATTGGACCCGTCCGACCAGCGGGCGGAGCGGGTCGAGGTGCTCGTAGCGTGCGGCCGGACCGAGCAGGCAATCGCCGACCTGCGGGCCGATTCGGACGCACTTACCGGGTACGCACGTGTGAGGCCGATCGGCGTGTCGCTGGATGTCAGCAGAAGCATTCGGTCATCACTGTGATTGGCCCGTGCTGGCGCAACTCCGTCGTCAGCTCCCGCAGCAGCGGTCCGATGGCGTCGTCGCGAACGGTACTCAAGCAGGCGGTCAGGTCCACACAAACCGTGATGTGCGGGTGCGGCTGCCCCCCGCCGAGTACGCCGTCTGGACCGCTGTCCGCGAACGCTCCGGACGCCGGGACTTCGGTGCGTGGGGTCCAGGCTGTGGTGAACGATCTGGTCGACGGGTCGGTCGGCGACCGCGCCATCTACAGGGCCGTTACGTCGGGCGGGAGGACCGGGTAGACGTTGCTGCGTAGGCCGCGCTCGCGCGTCGGGAACAACCGCTGCGATTCGGCCTCGGACACCCGAAACCTGTCACACCAACAGATCCCGTCGATCAAGACAAGCTGAGGAGTCAAGGTCGACAGGTACTTCAGGACGGTTCTGCGCCGGCCACCCCCGTGGCTACCGGCGGGCGCTCTACGAGTTGTACGCCTCGGGCGGCGCCTCAATCGTCTCGGCCCGCGAGGGCCGTACCGCGGGTGCGGTCGCGCCGTACTCAACGATTTTCAACTCGTACGGCACCCGGCCGGACTTCGAGACACCCGTGAACGTCGCCTTCACCCCGGCCAGCCGGCCCTGACTGTCGACCGTCGCCGTGAACGGGACCGCTGTCGCACCGGCCGGGTCGCCCTTGGCGAACAGGTCGGCGATCTGATTGGTGACGCCGCCGGCAGCCACCTTGGTCACGTCGAGCGTGCCGGTGAACGTCCTTGGCGCGTCCTGCTTGACGTTGCGTGCGGTGGTCAGAAATTTGATCCCGAACAACGGATCGGCAAGGAGCCGGAAGGTGGACCCCGACGAGAACCGCGACACAGACAGGTGCCACCAGCGACCTTGCGGATCGAACCCTTTCAGGTACACGTCGTCGCCGAGGATCACGTAATCGAGCTTGGTCGTGGTGCCGCCGCTGAGGGTGATCCCGCGGGTGGTCGTGTCGAAGCCGCCGGACAGCGTTCCCTGGTTGCCGGTGATGGTGTATTTCAGGCTCTGACCGTCCAGCTTGGCGACCGCGGCGGCCAGCTGCTCCGATGCCGCTGCGGCCGGCAGCGCGCTCGACGGCGGATCGGCGGGCGGTGTGCGGTCCGAACCGCGGTCGCAGGCGCCCGATGCCGCCGCGAGAGCGGCGATGAGCACGCCGAGCGTGATGGTCCGTTTCATGCTCACTCCTGTCTGCCCATGGCCAAGGCTTCAGGCTAGGTTCGCCGGGGCCGGCTGGCATGAGGCTGGGAACCCGGTCCGGTCCCCTTTCCGCCAGGACAGTCCGCACGACCACCCAGGACTGCGGTCCCGGCCGGTGCAGGACCCGATGAGCACCCACCCATCGTGTCCGGTCTCAAAAATCGTGTCAGCTGATCACAGCACTGAGCTGGTACTCGACATGTAGCTTGAGACGATCCCGATGATCCCGATGATCCCGACTCGGACTCGCGGCATAGCACGAAGGGCCGCGCTTCGATGTCTCAAGGATCATGTCGCTGGCGCGCACCCGTGAGCTGGACTTTGACAGGTACAGCGAGACTTCGTCGGTGAGGATTCTCGGTGATGTTGGCGGATTCGGTGCATCAACCGGCGGCGACGAACGAAATCGGCTCGGTCGGATTGCCGAAACCGGTACCGCCAGAGGCCAACCTTTGCGCGCCGCCGCGACCGTGAGTCACCAGCTCGGCCGTACTGGCGGCTCGCAGCCTGACCCCAGCCGCCACGAGTTCACGACTTCTGGAGCCATTTCGTCAGGCAACTCGGGCGCATCCGCGTCTCGGTTAGCGTAGAGCAGGCGGGGTTCGCGGGCTGCCGCAGCGGTTACCCTGTGGCAACTGGGCCAAGGGTTCCGGCGTCGTTGCAGTCGCGAGCGGTGCGCAGCGTCGAGCTCATCCAGCCGTCGCTCGACGTCACCCCGTGGCTGCAGGTCGAACTCCTTGGCCAACTATCGGAGCAGCGTAGCGCCAAGATTATTCCGTCGGTGAGCTGGACTTCACGGACGTCACCGGCTTCGAAGCTGCGGTTACGGACTGCTGGTCCAGGAAGCCGCGCATGCTGGTGCTCGACCTGACGGCCATAACATTCATCGATTCGACCGGTATCGGTGCACTGGTACAAACCTACCGTGACGCACAAGCAGCGAACCGCACAATGATCATCCGCCCGAGCCCGCCTGTGCTCCGAGTGCTCGGCGTGGCCGGCCTGCTACAAGCACTGCCGCTGGACCCGCCCGCCCCCGCCCTGCCCACGCAACAGCAACCCTGAACCCCTTCCGCGCCACGGCGTACCCGCGCTGTCGCCGTCGCGATACCTACGGCACGGCAGATACACAGGTCACGCCTGCTACCCAGCGCGCTCGGCAATCTCCGCGCCGGACTGCCGCACGACTGACCCGTCAACCGCCGCGGCGCCCACGCCACCGCCCCGCAGCGGAACCGCGCCGCTTCGAACGTTCCACTTCGGCTCACGGATGCGAACGTCCCGACCAGTAGGTCAGTGGGCTCCTCACCCGGCTCGCCGGGATCGACTCGGCGCTGCGCGTCGGCGAGCGCCTTGAACTCCGGCGGGTAATGCTTCATAGCCATGATCTTCCAGGACTCCCATCCACCCGGACCACTCAAGATCCAGGTTCTAGGTGTCCAAGGTCAGGGGCTAACTCCCGTTCTCGGTACGCTGTGGCCTTGGACTGCGGCGCCCGCCGGTCCTGTTTCCGGGCTCGGCTGTTGGCGCATCCGAGCCGATGTCGGAGGTTCGCGTGGTTCTGCAGGATCCATCGCCCAACCTCGGCATGCTGTTGCGGTACGTCCATCTGGACGGCGCGGTCTCCCGTGCAGCGTTGGCCGAGAGGATGGGCCTGAACCGCAGCACCATCATGGCGCTGACGGC